>CAMBRG010000045.1 GCA_945869845.1 Opitutus sp. GAS368
TCGCAACACATGCTCGGCTCCATCGACGCCAACGCCGGCGACGAACTCCTCGGCTGGGACACCGACCAGTTCAACACCAACGTCAAAGAGCTCACCCTCGCCATGACGAGCATCCTCAAAGCCGGCGGCCTCGGCACGGGCGGCTTCAACTTCGACGCCAAGCTTCGCCGTCCGTCGATTGACCCCGAGGATCTTTTCCACGCCCACATCGGCGGCATGGATGCCTACGCTCTCGCCTTCAAACTAGCCCGCCGGATCATCGCCGACGGCAAGTTCGATTCGTTCGTCGCCGACCGCTACGCGTCGTTCGACACCGGCTTCGGCCAAGACATCGAGAGCGGCAAAGCCAACTTCAAGTCCCTCGAAAAACTCGTCCTCACTAAGCTCGGTGAACCCACCCCGCGCTCCGGCAAACAGGAATACCTGGAGAACCTCCTCAACACCTACCTCCACGGCTAATTCGAAAGGAGGGCGGCGTCTCCGACCCGCCCTGCCGAATTTGTAGGGCGGGATCGCCGAACCCCCGCCTTCCTTGCCGAAATCTCCCCGGGGCCGCTCGCCAGAGCGGCCCTTTTCATTTCACTGCACCCACGCATGACGTTCCTCCGCTGCCTCGCCTTCCGCTCCGTTCCCCTCATCGCGCTGCTCTTCGCCGCCCTGCTCTTTACCGGTTGCTCCACCGCCCTGTTCACCCGCAAGGCCACCGATCTCACCCGCTTCAAACGGATCTACGTCGAGAGCCGCCTCTCCGACAATCACCGGATCGACGAAAAGATCGCCACCGAACTCCGCACCCTCGGCGTCGACGCCTCCTTCGGCGTCCCCACGATGCTCCCCGAGGGCGTCGATGCCATCGTGAGCTACGAGGACCGCTGGCAGTGGGATTTCAAAGATTACATGATCGAAATCAAAATCGACCTGCGAGAGGCGCGCTCCAATAAACCCCTCGCCACCGGCAGCTATTATCAAGCGTCGCTCAAAACTAAATCATCCGAAGCGGTGATCCGCCTGATTCTCACTCCGCTTTTCCGGCCGTCAAAGTAGGGCGGCGTCTCCGACCCGCCCTCCACGCCCACGTCGGGCCTCAGCCAATCCTGATCACGCAGAGCTTCAGCTTCGCCGCCGCCCGCCGCTTCGCCAAAAAAAAGGCGCCCACCGACTGACGTCGGTAAGCGCCCAACCTTTCTAACTCGAACAATCGATTACGGCAGAATCACCGTGTCGACGACATGGACCACACCGTTGCTGCCAACGAGATCCGCCGCGACGACCTTGGCGCCGTTGACCGTGACGCCCGTCTTGTCGGCCTTGAGCGCGAGCTTCTTGCCGTTCACCGAAGGCGCTTCACCGGTCTTCACGTCAGCCGCCATAACTTTGGCTGGGACGACATGATAGGTGAGAATCGCAACGAGTTTGGCTTTGTTCTCGGGCTTCAGCAAAGAATCCACCGTGCCGGCGGGCAATTTGGCGAAGGCAGCGTTGGTGGGCGCGAAAATGGTGAACGGACCAGCGCCGCTCAGGGTTTCGACGAGCCCGGCGGCCTTCACGGCGGCGACGAGCGTGGTGTGATCGGGCGAACCGATGGCGATTTCGACGACCGTCTTGGCGGATACCGCTGAGACAAGGCCGGTGCAAAGAGCGAGGGTGGCAAACAGGGAACGGAGCTTCATGAGAACGAGATCTATCGGGTTGATGTAACAAGCGGCCGGGTGGACCCAGTCCAACGGTCGCACCCCTGCAACGCACCACCCCCTTTGGCGGATGCATCGTTATCGGAAAAAAATTACCGGCCCCCCGCCCGGGTCGCGCACCACAATCGAACAGCGAATCCAAATGCTTCGGCGCAACGTTTTTCGGCTTGGATTCACTGCGCGGTTATCGACTCGAACCCGGTTTAAATCCCCGCAACATCAGCGTCTCGGCCTGCGTCTTATTCCACCCATCGGCATGAAACTCTCTTCACTTGGTTTGATCTCCGTCCTGCTTGCATCGGTCCCGCCTGCGCTCTTCGGGGCCGTGATCGGCACCAATCCCCCCTGCCCTCCACTTTCCGCCGAACGCATCGCCGCTCTCCCTCCCGCCGATCAACCCGCCTGGCGGGATTACCTCGCCCGTTCCACCACCGCTTTCGCAGCCGATAAAAAATTCTATGCCGACGAGCTCACCGTCCTCGGGCTGACCGCGCCGCTCGTCCCCGCCCGCGCCAAGGGCCCCGTCATTCCAGTCAAACCTCCCGGCGATTCCTTCACGTCCCCCGATTCCCTCCGCCTCGCCGATAACCTCCTTTCATTTCAGACGCCAGCCGGCGGCTGGAATAAAAACACCGACTTCGCCTCGCGCCCTCGCCACCCCGGCGAGCGTTCGGGTTACGAAGCCGGCTACGTCGGTACCCTCGACAACCACGCCACGATTGCACCGCTTCGCTACCTCGCCGCTGTCGTCCAAGCCGGCGGGTCCACCCCCGCCCCCGACCGCCATCGCGCCGCCTTTCGGCGCGGCCTCGACTACCTCCTCGCGGCGCAGTTTCCCTCCGGCGGCTGGCCTCAAGTCTACCCGCTGCAAGGCAGTTATCATGACGCGATCACCTTCAACGACGGCGCCATCGTCAACGTCCTGACCTTTCTCCGCGAAGTCGCCGCCGGTCAGGGGGATTTCGCTTTTGTCCCCGCCGAGACCCGCGCCCGCACCGCCGCCGCCGTTGCGCGCGGACTCGGCTGCGTTCTCGCCGCCCAAATCGTGAACGTCGACGGTCGCCGCACCGTCTGGGGGCAACAATACGACCCGCTCACGCTCATCCCGGTCTCGGCACGCGCCTACGAGATGCCGGCACAATCCGCCGGCGAGAGCGCGGGCATAGTTCACTACCTGATGGCGCTGCCCGAGCCCTCACCCACCGTGATCACCGCCGTCCACGCCGCCGCCGCGTGGTTCGAGCGTACGCGGTTAAAAAACGTCACCTACGCTCTGGCACCCGACGGTTCCGGCCATCAACTCACCCCGACTCCTGACGCACCCTCGCTATGGTCACGCTACACCGAAATCGGCAGCGACCGTCCCCTCTTTGGCGATCGCGACCGCTCGATTCACGATCAAGTCGGCGAGATTTCCAAAGAACGCCGCGCCGGCTACGGGTGGTTCGGCACCGGGCCCAAAAGCACGCTCGCCACCTACGCCAAGTGGTCCCAGCGCCACGCAAAAAAGTAAGGCGAGGTCTTTGACCTGCCCTCCACGCCCGCGTCGCGAGTTAATTTTCCCTCGGTCTCCGACCCGCTCGCCGAGCCCGCGCCAGGGCCCTCCACGCCCGCGTCGCGCGCCCAACTTTCCCTTTGCCGCCCCCCGCCGAGGCAACACGCTCGGCTGCTTCTATGAGTTCTTCCCCCATCCGCCCGCTCTCCATCGAAACCGAACCGGCTACCCCACTCGCCCTCACCGACACCGGCGGACTTGGCGGTCACCCCCGCGGCCTCACGACGCTCTTTTTCACCGAACTCTGGGAGCGGTTCTCTTATTACGGCATGAGGGCGCTGCTGGTACTCTTCATGGTCAAGACCGCCGCCGAGGGCGGACTTGGCTACGACACCAAGCAAGCCACCGCCGTTTACGGCACCTACACGATGAGCGTTTACCTGCTCTCGATCCTCGGCGGCTTCATCGCCGACAACTTCATCGGCGCCCGACGCGCCGTCTTCGTTGGAGGCATCATCATCGCCACCGGCCATTTCACGATGGCGCTCAACTCCACCGCCACATTTTACGCCGGCCTCGTTTTCGTCGCGCTCGGCACCGGCCTGCTCAAGCCCAACATCTCCACGATGGTCGGCAGTCTCTACCGCCCCGATGACGAACGCCGCGACGCCGGCTTCTCCATTTTCTACATGGGCATCAACCTCGGTGCCTTCGCCGCTCCGCTCGTCACCGGCTATCTCGCGCAGAGCGACCATTGGAAAAGCGTCCTCGTTTCTTGGGGCCTGAATCCGTTGCACAGTTGGCATTGGGGCTTCGCCGCCGCCGGCGTCGGCATGGTGCTTGGGCTCGTCGTTTATGCTCTTCAGCGCGAACGTCTCGCTCACGTCGGCGCCGTCCCCGCGCCCGAGGCCGATGGCTCCTGCCCGTGGGGCAAGCTCGGCCTCGTCGCCCTCGGCTCCCTCACGCTCATCATCGCGATGAAGGCCAGCGACACCTACCCCGGCATCATCTACGCGCTCTTCGCCGTTCAGATCGCCGCGATCCTCTTTTTCGCCTTCCGCCCCGACCCCGACAGCAAACGCATGGCCGCCATCTTGGTGTTCTTTTTCGCCGCCGAGATTTTCTGGGCGCTGTTTGAGCAAAGCGGTTCCACCATCGCCCTCTTTTCCGACCGCCTCACCCGCAACGAAATCGTCGGCTGGTCTTTTCCATCCTCCTATTGGCAATCCGTGAATTCCCTTTGGGTCGTTCTGCTCGCGCCCATCTTCGCGTTTCTCTGGGTCCATCTCCGCGAGCGCCAGCCGTCGAGCCCGATGAAGTTCGTGCTTGGCTTGTTCTTCGTCGCGCTCTCGTTCGCGCTCATGGTGCCGGCCGCCAAACTCACCGCTCAGGGCAGCATCGGGCCGATGTGGCTCGTCGGTCTCTTTTTTCTCCAAACCGTCGGCGAGATGCTCCTCAGCCCCGTCGGTCTATCGACGATGACAAAGCTCGCGCCGCAACGCCTCGTCGGCCTGGTCATGGGCATCTGGTTCCTTGCCGCCGCCCTCGGCAGCAAACTCGCCGGCTCCCTCGCCGGAGAATTCAAGAGCGACAACCCTGAACAACTCGCCGACTTCTTCCTTCACCAAGCGCTCATCGTCGGCGCCTGCACCCTCGCTCTGCTCGCCCTCGTCCCGTGGATGAAGAAACTCATGGGCGGCGTGCGGTAAGCCAGCCCTGTTTTCCCCCATGCCCTGGCTCTATCTGCTCCTCGCCGCCGCCCTCGAAATTGTCTGGGCCACGAGCCTGAAATCCACCGTCGGTTTCACCAAGCTCTGGCCGTCCGTCGGCGTGATCGCAACGATGGCCGTGAGCCTGTTTCTCCTTGCGCTGGCCGCCCGCACGCTGCCCATCGGCACCGCCTACGCCGTCTGGACCGGGATCGGCGCCGTCGGCACCGCGATCGCCGGTATCGCCTTGTTGGGCGAAAGCGCCTCCACCCCGCGCCTGATCTGCATCGGTCTCATCGTCGCCGGGATCGCCGGCCTGAAATTTCTCGGCAAGTAGCGTTTAACTTCGTTTCGATTTCCCGACGCTCAACGCTCAGCCCTTAACTCCCCTCGTCCTATGCCCACCAGCGTTCACTTTCCCACCCACATCTACTGCGAGCCGCTCCAGCCTTCCGGCCGCGCAAAATTCAACGCCGACCTTGCCGCCGAGTGCCGCCAACTCCGCGACTACGACGCCGCCGGCCGCAAGTGGTCCGCTAAAAACTATCCCGGCGGCTACACCAGCTACGCCTCGATGAACGAGCTGCATCGCTTCTCCAGCACCTTCGCCGCGCTCGAGAAAAAATTTCTTCGTCACGCTCGCGCCTTCGCCAAAATCCTCGACTTTGACCTTCGCGGCAGATCCGTCCGGATGACCGATTGCTGGGTCAATATCATGCCACCCACGACGGCGCACTCGATGCACCTGCACCCGCTTTCATTTATCAGCGGCACCTACTACGTCGCCACTCCCGCCGGTTGCCCGGGCCTGAAATTCGAAGATCCGCGCCTCGACCGTTTCATGGCCGCACCGCCCCGGCTTCCCGATCATAGCCCCGCCAACCGCATCCACCTCACCTACCCCGCCGTCGCCGGAAATATTATCCTCTTCGAAAGCTGGCTCCGCCACGAGGTCACCAGCAACCGCGTGGACGCCGAGCGCATCAGCATCAGTTTCAATTTCAACTGGAGCTGAACTCAGCGGGCAGCCCGTCCGGCCAGCCTGAGAAGTAGGGCGGCGTCTCCGACCCGCCCTTGCGCCACGTCCTTCGCCAAGCCTCCGTCCCCGAACTTTCCGCCCGCGCCCCTCGCAAAATCCGCGCCCCTCGCTTCGTTCCCGCATGATCGTCATCCGCCGCCTCACCGACCGCCATCGCGCTTACACTGGCATTTTCTTGCCCGGCGAGCCCGCTCAGATTTTCCCGACCACCGATTACGAGCACGGCCGGATTCTCCAGATCTACAAACAAGACCGCCCGCACGAGGGCATCATCAACGATTTCGTTGATCTCGACGCCTACGTTCCCAGCCCGACACCCGCCGCCCCGCCCAATCCCGCTCAAAAAACCACTGCTGCTCCCCGCCCCCAAAAAAAGAAGAAACCCGCCTCAGCTAAGCCGAAGCGAGTTTGAGTCCGAAAGTCTGAACCGCCCCCTACCAGCGCCGGTGGCTCGGCTCGACGTAAATCACCTGCCGCCCAGCGTGGGCCGCACCGGTGCCGGCAACCGCGACTGCTAAGGAGAGGAGTAAGGCTTGGGTTTTCATGTCGCCGGTTCAGACGCCACTCCGTTCCGAATGTTTAACGGTTTCGTCATTCCTCGCTAAATTTTTCGCGGAACATTTGGCTTCCCCAATCCGGTGATCCTCGCCCACCAACGCCAAATTATCCCAAATCAATCTTCGGCACGTCGGGTTGGTAGGGCCGGACTTCGTGTCCGCCCGCGCGATGCCGATTTACAACCCAACCGCTATTCCGCCTTCTCAGACCTCAAACTTTCCGTCAACTTCTCCCCGTGTCTACGCCGCCCGCACCCGAAGAACCGCCGCTGAAGCGCCGCAGCTTCACGAACTTCTTTTCGTCGGTGCGCTACTCCATCGACGGCTTTTTCGCCGCGATGAAGCACGAACCTTCCTTCCGGGAGGATCTCATCTTCGCCCTGTTACTTGTTCCCCTCGCAATCATTCTTCCGATCAACGCCGTCTCCACGGCACTGATGATTTCGTCGCTCATCTTGATCCTGATCGTTGAACTCCTGAATTCCGCGATCGAGTGGATCATCGATTACGTCCGCCCAGAGATTCACCCGCTCGCGAAACGGATCAAAGACATGGCCAGCGCCGCCGTCTTTTTGAGCTACATCAACTGCATCGTCGTCTGGGTCATCATGCTCTGGCCCGAAAATGCCGTTTGGAAACGCCTCGGCGATATGCTCTCCGGCCACTGAGCGTGCCCGTGACCGGCGGTTTCTCCGCGTTCGGCGCGCGAAGCGACCTCACCGCAGCCGCGCAAACAGCCACGTCGCCAACAACGTCATGCCGATGTTGGGCAACCACGCCGCCACGTCGGGCTCGACGATCTCCTTCGTCGCCAACGACGACGCCAGATTGGCCATCACGTAATAGAGCAAAAAAAGTCCGATCGACTTCGACACGCCGACGGCCGGATTCACCCGCACGCCGGTGACCGAAAACGGAATCGCGATCGCGATCACGATCAAAGGCCCGAGGGTCGTGGCGATCAGTTGAAAATAGCGCACCGCATACGGCACACCTTTTGGATTCCCGGTGGGTTCAAAATGATCCCGCAACCGCCCCAACTCGTGAAACGACAGATCGGTCGCCCGGCGGTCGATCAACAGCATCAACTGCGGATCTTCCCGATAACTGGCCTTGAACTTCTCCTCAAACGGCACCGAGGCCGTCAGTTCGCCGGTCTCGGTGGAGAAGGTCAGTTCACGGCCGTCCTTAAACATCCAGCCAGCTTTGGTTTCGTCATACCACGCCTGCCCGGCCACCAACCGCGTCGTCTCACGGCGCTCGGCGTCCAGTTCCGACACGGAAACGCCATACCCGCGCTGCGTGCCCTTTGAGTAGCGGTTGAAAAACCACATCCGCCGCGCGCTCGGATTGTCGAAGCCCACGCTGTTCACCGCCCCGATCCGGTCCGGCGGCAGCGTCTTCGCCTGCCGCTGAAACTCCAACCCTTCCTTGAGCGCCCGCGACTCTTCGACCGACCACGGCACCACCGTCGCGTTCAGCCACCAAGAAAGCGCACACGCAAAAATTCCGACCACCCACACCGGCGCCATCATCCGCGTAAAGCCTACCCCCGCCACGCGCATCGCTGTCAGCTCGTTGGCCCGGTGCAATTTCCCAAGCGTAAAAATCAACGAGACCAACAGCGCCAGCGGCAACACCACGGTCAAAAAGCTCGGCATCGTCACAAAGAAATAGCGCCACAATTCCAGTCCCCGCGCCCCCCCGTCCCGCAACGACCGGAAGTCCTCATACATCACCTGCACCAAAAGCAGTCCACACGTGGCCAAAAGCACCAGTCCTAGGATTTGCAGCCACTCGCGCAACAGATGCCGGTCAAACGTGTTCACCCCCGCGAGCAAGTCCGACCTCGCTCGCAGCGCAAATTTATTTCCCATCCGCCCCCGGCTCAATTCCCCCTCCGTCCCAACAATTCCACTCGACCGGCACAGTTTGGTTGAAAACCTGCTTCCCGTCACCTTGCCTCGACCGTCCGACCGCTCCCTCTCCGATCCTTCGCCCGCCTTCCATCCATGTCCTCCCTGTCGCGCTTCCCTGTTATCGTCGTCGCCGCCCTTGCAGGCCTCACCTTCGCTCCCAGTCTTTTCGCCCAGGAGCCCATTAAGATCGGCCAATTCGCCTCCATCACCGGCAAGGAAGCCAGCCTCGGCCAATCCTCCAACAACGGCACCATGATGGCGATCGACGACCTCAACGCCGCCGGCGGCGTGCTCGGCCGCCCCCTCCTCCTCGTCACCGAGGACACCCAGTCCAAGCCCGGCGAAACCGCTACCGTCGTCAAAAAACTCATCTCCCGCGACAAGGTCATTGCCCTCCTCGGCGAGGTCGCATCCAGCCGTTCCCTTGAAGCCGCCCCCATCGCGCAGGCCGCCAAGATCCCCATGATTTCGCCCGCCTCGACCAATCCCAAGGTGACCGAGACCGGGGCTTACATTTTCCGCACCTGCTTCATCGATCCGTTTCAAGGTCCCGTCATGGCACGCTTCGCCCGCGAACGCCTGAAGGCCAAGCGCGTCGCTCTCGTCGTGAGCAATAGCTCCGCCTACTCCATCGGCCTCGCCAAATTTTTCCGCGAAGCCTTCGCCGCCAACGGCGGCACCATCGTCCTCGAGCAGAAATACAGCGAAGGCGACAAGGACTTCAAAGCCCAGCTCACCGCCATCAAGGCTGCCGGCGTCGATGCCGTCTTCAATCCCGGCTACTACAACGAGGGCGCCCTCATCGTCCGCCAAGCCCGCGACCTCGGGCTCACGCTCCCCATCTTCGGCGCCGACAGTTGGGAGGCCGAAGCGCTCATCGAACTCGGCGGCAAAGCCGTCGAAGGAGCCTACCTGTGCTCCCATTACTCCCCCGAAGATCCGTCACCCCGCGTGCAAAAATTCGTCGCCGCCTACAAGCAGCGCTTCGGTTCGACCCCCGACTCCAACGCCTCGCTCGGCTACGACTCCGTCCTAGTGCTCGTCGATGCCATCCGCCGCGCCGGTACCACCGAGCGCGGCGCTCTGCGCGAGGCCATCGCCACCACCCGCGATTTCATGGCGGTCACCGGGAAAATCACCATCGACTCCGAGCGCAACGCCTCGAAAAACGCTGTCATCGTCCAAGTGAGGAACGGCAAGTTCGAGTTCGTCCAAAGCCTCACTCCCTGATCCCACTTTTCCTCCCTCCGTTCCTCCATTTTCAAACTCATGAAACTCCCCGCCCGCCTTCTCCTCGCCCTTGCCGCGGCCACCGCCGCCCTCACCGCCCAGGAAACGATCAAGATCGGCGAATACGCCTCGCTTACCGGCAAAGAAGCCAGCTTCGGCCAGCAATCCCACAAGGGCCTCACGCTCGCCATCGAGGAAATCAACGCCGCCGGCGGCGCCCTTGGCCGCAAACTCGAACTGTTCACCGAGGACAACCAGACCAAACCCGGCGAGTCGGCCACCGCCGCCAAAAAACTCATCTCCCGCAACAAGGTCGTGGCCCTCATCGGCGAAGTCGCCTCCGGCCGCTCGCTTGAAGCCGCCCCGATCGCCCAAGCCGCCAAGATTCCCATGATCGCGCCGGCCGCCACCAACCCGAAGGTCACCCAGACCGGCAACTACATCTTCCGCGTCTGCTTCATCGATCCGTTCCAAGGCACGGTCATGGCCAAATTCGCCCAAAACGATCTCAAGGCCAAGCGCGTCGCCATTCTCTCCAGCGTCTCCAATGCCTACAGCGTCGGTCTGGCAAAATTCTTCAAGGAAACCTTCGTCGCCAACGGCGGCCTCGTCGTTTCCGAGAAAAATTTCTCCGAGGGGGACAAAGACTTCCGCGCCCAGCTCACCGCCGTGAAGGCCGCCAACGTCGACGCCATTTTCGTCCCAAGTTACTACACCGAAGCCGCCCTCATCGCCCGTCAGGCCCGCGACCTCGGTCTCACCGTTCCGCTCTTCGGCGGCGATGGCTGGGTCGCCGACCAACTCCTCGAGATCGGCGGCGACGCCCTCAACGGTTGCTACTATTCCACCCACTTCTCCCCCGAAAACCAGGACCCCGTTGTCCAAGCCTTCGTGAAGAAATTCAAAGCCCGCTGGGGCGCCAACGAGAACCCCGACGCCTTCGCCGCCCTCGGCTACGACGCCGCCTTCGTCCTCGTCGACGCCATCAAGCGCGCCGGCACCACCGAAGGCCCCAAACTCCGCGACGCCCTCGCCGCTACCAAGAACTTCGCCGGGGTCACCGGCGTGACCAACATCGACGCCAACCGCGACGCCTCCAAACCCGCCGCCATCATCGCCATCAAGGGTGGCAAGCTCGAGTTCCTCAAGACCGTCGCCCCTTGACCACGTCCAGCTTCGCCGAGGCGCAAGCGTTCATCACCCGCTAGCGCTCAAGGTATCAAGCAGACCCGGACTCGATTTCGCCCCTCGCCCATGACGCCGTCGGGATGTTACGCGACGCGATCACCCGGGCCGGCTCGGCCGAGCCCGAAAAAATTCGCGGTGCCCTCGCCACCATCAAGGACCTCCCCGGCGCGAGCGGCTCCATCACCGTAGACGCCCACCGCAACCCCGCGAGGCCCGCCTACATCGTCGCCTGCCGCGAAGGTCGCTCTCGCTTCCTCGAGACCGTCCGACCGTGAATTCGATGTCGTCTCCGGCTGTAGGCCCGACCGCCGGTCGGGCCATTCGTCCGCGGCATCCGACCAGCGATCGGGCCCGCCGTCGGGCAGCCCGCCGCCGATAAAATCAGTCGCATGACTGTCGTTCTTCATGATTCGCTCGGTGACTGATTGCTTTCTTTCTCGAAGCTCTCAGCTCTTCGCTCCTCAGATTTAACGTGTCCGAATTCCTCCAACAACTTCTCAACGGCCTATCCCTCGGTGCCATCTACGCGCTGATCGCGCTCGGCTACACGATGGTTTACGGAGTCCTGCGCTTCATCAATTTCGCCCACTCCGAGGTGTTTATGGTAGGGGCCTTCATCGGCTACTACCTCGGTAAACTGGTCCCGGAAGGCACACTTTGGGGCGGCCTGCTTGTCCTCGCCGGCGCGATGATCGGTTGCGCCATCCTCGGTATTTTGGTCGAGCGAGTCGTCTACCGTCCGCTTCGCGGCGGCCCCACGATCAACGTCCTCATCACCGCCATCGGCGTGTCCCTGCTCCTCCAATACACCGGGCAGATCGTTTTCGGCGCCGCCCCCCGCACCTTTCCGCCGATCTTCCCGTCGGCCAACTTCCACCTCGGCACGCTCACCATTTCGAGCAATCAGTTGTTCGTCATCGGCGTCGCCGTCGCGCTGATGATCGGTCTGCAACTCATCGTTTTCAAAACCAAGATCGGCACCGCCATGCGCGCCGTCTCGCTCAATCCCAAAGCCGCTCAACTCGTCGGCGTGAACAACAACGTCGTCATTTCATTCACCTTCGGTCTCGGCTCCGCCCTCGCCGCCGCCGGCGGTATCCTCTACGCCCTCAATTACCCGTCGATCGACCCGCTCATGGGCGTCATGCCCGGTCTGAAAGCCTTCGTCGCCGCCATCCTCGGCGGCATCGGCAACATCCCCGGCGCCGCCCTCGGTGGGCTCATCCTCGGCACCGTCGAGACCTTCATCGGCGGCAGCCAATTCTCCACTTATAAAGACGCCATCGCCTTCGCGATTCTCATCGTGATTCTCCTCTGCAAGCCCGCCGGCCTCCTCGGCAAATTCACCGCCGAGAAAGTCTGATCCTGAAATTTTGAACCACGGATTTTCACGGATGAACCCCAATCACTCCCTCTCCCGCCCCATCGTCTTTGCCTCCATCTTGATTCGGCTGACTCTCGACTCATACCGCGCCGCAACGCGCCGCGCTCCGAATCCGTGTCCATCCGTGTCCATCCGTGGTTAAAAAATCCGGTCCGCCGCCATTTCCTGTGCCCCGTCCCCACCTCTATTTACTCGCCACGCTCGCGATCGCCTTCGGCCTCTCGCGCATCTCGGACCGCATCGACCCCTACCACCTCGACGTGCTGATCGGAGTCGGCATCAACGTCATCCTCGCGGTCTCACTCAACCTCGTAAACGGCTACACCGGCCAGTTCTCCTTGGGTCACGCCGGTTTCATGTCGGTCGGCGCCTACCTCACCGCCGCCGTCACCGTCTTTCTCGGCCCGCGCCTCCTCGGCGCCGACGGCGGCACCGCGTTTTACCAAGGAGCCATCTTCCTCGCCGCGCTGATCGCCGGAGGCTGCGGCGCCGCCCTCGCCGGCCTCGCCGTCGGCATCCCGTCGCTGCGGCTGAAGGGCGACTACCTCGCCCTCGTCACCCTCGGCTTCGGCGAAATCATCCGCGTCATCTTTCAGAATTTTGAACCCCTCGGCGGCGCCCTCGGCCTCAATGGCATTCCCGCCTTCACCACGATCTTTTGGGTCCTCGCCTTCGTCGGCCTCGCGTTCTTCGTCGTCACGAGTCTCATCAACTCCACCTATGGCCGCGGCTTCCTCGCCACCCACGACGACGAGATCGCCTCCGAGGCGGTTGGCCTCAACACCACGCGCTACAAGATCGTCGCTTTCGTCATCGGCGCGTTTTTCGCCGGCACCGCCGGCGGCCTTTACGGCCACTTCAAGATGACGATCACCCCCACCGGTTTCGATTTCACCAAGAGCATCGAGATCGTCGTCATGGTCATCCTCGGCGGCATGGGCAACACCCTCGGCGTGATCCTCGCGGCGATTCTACTCACGCTGCTCCCCGAGATTCTCCGCCCCGTCGCCGAGTATCGCATGATCATCTATTCGCTCATGCTGATCGTCCTGATGCTCGCCCGCCCCCAAGGCCTCTTCAACTTCAAGCTCAGCAAGGCGAAATCGTGATGTCTGCGCCCCTCGCCTCTCATCCTTTGCCTCTCGGCCCCGGCGATCCGCTCCTACGGCTCGACGCCGCCACCATCCGCTTCGGCGGCCTCACCGCCGTCAACGCCGTCGATTTCACCGTCAACGCCGGCGAACTCTGCGGTCTCATCGGCCCCAACGGCGCCGGCAAGACCACCGTCTTCAACCTTATCACCGGGGTCTATCAGCCCACCGACGGCGCGATCACTTTCGCCGGCACGCCCGTCGCCGGCCTTCGCGTCAACGACATCGTTGCCCTTGGCATCGCCCGCACGTTCCAAAACATCCGGCTCTTCGGCAGTCTCAGCGTCTTCGACAACGTCCGCGTCGCCTGCAACCGCCACCGCGCCACTAGTCCCCTCCAGACCGTGATCCGCGGTGCCGCCTTCCGCGCCGACGAAGCTGCGATCGCCCGACGCGCCGAGGAGCTCCTCGATATCTTCAACCTCCGCCGTTTCCGCGATGCTCCCGCCAAGAGCCTGCCCTACGGCGAACAGCGCCGCCTCGAGATCGTCCGCTGCCTCGCGACGAAACCCAAACTCCTCCTGCTCGACGAACCCGCCGCCGGCATGAATCCGACGGAGAAAGTGGAACTCGTTCGCCTCATCCAGCAGGTGCAAAAACAGTTCGATCTCTCGATCCTCCTCGTGGAGCACTCGATGAAAGTCGTTATGGGCGTCTGCCAACGCATCGCCGTCCTCGACTACGGCGTAAAAATCGCCGAAGGCACGCCCGCCGAAATCCAGCGCGACAAAAAAGTCATCGAAGCGTATCTCGGCGAAGACCACCAAACCGCGCTCTCGCACCATTAATCCCCAGCGTCCCGCCTTTTGAACCACGGATGAACACCGGTAAAAACAGATCTCTTTCCTTCCGTCATTCGCGTTCATTCGTGTCCATTCGTGGTTAATCCATGCTTTCCGTCACCGATCTCCAAGTCTCCTACGGCGCCATCTCCGCCCTGCGCGGTATCTCCTTCACCATTCCCGAGGGTGCGATCGTCACGCTGATCGGTGGCAACGGCGCCGGTAAAACCACCACGCTGCGCACCATCTCCGGCCTCCTCCCCGCGAAATCCGGCACCGTGAATTTCCTCGGGGCGGACATCACGGCCCTCCCGCCCCACCAGATCGTGGCCCGCGGCCTCTGCCATGTGCCCGAGGGCCGCATGGTGTTTTCGAATCTCACCGTCGACGAGAACCTCTCGATGGGCGCCTACTTGCTCTCGGACAAGGCCCTCATCGCCAAAAATCGCGACTACGTCTTCAGCATTTTTCCGCGCATGAAGGAGCGCCTGAAGCAGACCGCCGGCACGCTCTCCGGCGGGGAACAGCAGATGCTTGCCATCGGTCGCGCGCTCATGGGCAACCCGAAGTTTCTCATGCTCGACGAGCCGTCGCTCGGCATCGCGCCCCGGCTGATCAGCACCATTTTCGAAAAGATCGTGGAGATTAACAAAAACCACGGGATCACGATTCTGCTCGTCGAGCAGAACGCCAACCTCGCGTTGGAAATCAGCCAACAAGCCTACGTGTTGGAAACCGGTTCCATCGTGATGTCCGGCGAGAGCAAAAAACTCCGCGCCGACCCGCAGCTCAAAGCCACCTACCTCGGCGGGTAAACCGCGCCGGCCGCCGGGCAGCCTGGTGCCCCGATCCACGCCGTCGTGGATCCAATTTTATCGGTGTCGGCCGAGTTGCCCGAATTCGTTGTAAACAGTCGTTGCGCTCGCGGATTGCCGATCGCAAAAAAGGCTCAATGTATGTCGCCCGGCTAAAGCCCCTTCGGCCAGCACTCGCCACGCCGGCAGGGTCTCTCGTTTTCGTCTTTGCTCCGCTGGAGTCGCGACGCCCTCGTCGCGTTCCGTATCCGCTGATTCCCTAGGACGAAAAATTTGCAGGCCCCATGAATCCCCCCGACTTCACATACAAGCTGCCACCCGATCACGAGCCGCTCGCGCTCAACGAGGCCGGCATCGAGAACCTGTTCATCCAAAAGCTCCGCGACCTCAAATACACCGACCGCCCCGACATCCACGATCGCGCCTCGTTGGAGAAAAACTTCCGAGAAAAGTTCGAGGCCCTCAACCGCGTCCGTCTCACCGATTCCGAGTTCGCCCGTCTGCTCGAAGAGATCGTCACGCCCGATGTCTTCACCGCCGCCAAGACCCTCCGCCAGATCAACGCCTTCACCCGCGACGACGGCACGCCGCTGAACTACACCCTCGTTAACATCAAGGACTGGTGCAAAAACACCTACGAGGTCGTCAGCCAGCTCCGCATCAACACCGACTACAGCCACCACCGCTTCGATGTGCTCATTCTCATCAATGGCGTGCCTGTTACCCAGATTGAGCTAAAAACCCTCGGCGTCAGCCCGCGCCGCGCCATGGAGCAGATCGTCGATTACAAAAACGACCCGGGCAACGGCTACACCAAAACCCTCCTCTGCTTTCTCCAGCTCTTCATCGTCAGCAATCGCGACCGCACCTACTACTTCGCCAACAACAACGCCCGCCACTTCTCCTTTAACCAAGACGAGCGTTTCCTGCCCATCTACCAGTTCGCCGATGAGGCGAACAAGAAGATCACCCACCTCGACGACTTCGCCGCCACCTTTCTGGTGAAATGCACCCTCGGCCACACCATCAGCCGTTACATGGTGCTCATCCAGAGCGAGCAAAAGCTGCTCATGATGCGCCCGTATCAGGTCTATGCGGTGAAACACCTCGTCACCTGCATCCAGCAGGACAGCGGCAACGGCTTCATCTGGCACACCACCGGCAGCGGCAAGACCCTCACCTCCTTCAAGGCCGCCACCCTGCTCAAGGACAACCCCGACCTCGCCAAGTGCCTCTTCGTCGTGGATCGCAAAGACCTCGACCGGCAGACGCGCGAGGAGTTCAACCGCTTCCAGGAAGGCTGCGTAGAGGAAAACACCAACACCGCCGCCCTCGTCCGCCGCCTGCTCTCCGAGGACTACGCCGACAAGGTCATCGTCACCACCATCCAGAAGCTCGGCCTCGCCCTCGACGAGACCAGCAAGCGCAACCAGCAGCGCAAAAAGAACGACCAGCCCACCTACAAGGAGATGCTCGCCCCGCTGCGCGATCAGCGCATCGCCTTCATCTTCGACGAGTGCCACCGCTCCCAGTTCGGCGAGAACCACCGGGCCATCAAAGAATTCTTCCCCCGCGCCCAGCTCTTCGGCTTCACCGGCACGCCCATCTTCGAGGAGAACGCCGCTCAGCAGAAGATCGAGGACACCCAGGCCTCCATGAAGACCACGGAAGACCTCTTCCAAAAACGCCTTCACGCCTACACCATCACCCACGCCATCGAGGATGGGAACGTCCTCCGCTTCCACGTCGATTACTTCAAGCCCGCCGGCAACGCGCTCCCCAAGCCCGGCGAGGCCCTCGCCAAACGCGCCGTCATCGAGGCCATTTTACAAAAACACGACACCGCCACCGGCGGACGCCGCTTCAACGCCCTCCTCGCCACCTCCTCCATCAACGACGCCATCGAATACCACGCGTTGTTTGCCACCCTGCAGGCCGAGAAACAGCAGACCGACCCCGACTACAAACCGCTCAACATCGCCTGCGTCTTCTCCCCGCCCGCCGAGGGCGATCCCGATGTGAAGCAGATCCAGGAAGATTTGCCGCAGGAGCAGGCCGACAACGAGGTCGAGCCCGACCAGAAAAAGGACGCCCTCAAGGCCATCCTCGCCGACTACAACACCCGCTACGGCACCAATCACCGCATCTCCGAGTTCGATCTCTACTATCAGGACGTCCAGAAGCGCATCAAAGACCAGCAGTGGCCCAACTCCGACTACCCCGCCGCGCAGAAAATCGACGTCACCATCGTCGTGGACATGCTGCTCACCGGCTTCGATTCCAAATACCTGAACACGCTCTACGTGGACAAGAACCTCAAGCACCACGGCTTGATCCAGGCCTTCTCCCGCACCAATCGCGTGCTCAACGCCACCAAGCCCGTCGGCCACATCCTCGACTTCCGCCAGCAGCAGGACGCCGTCGATGTCGCCATCGCCCTCTTCTCCGGCGAAAAGACCGGCCAGCAGGCCCGCGAAATCTGGCTCGTGGACAAGGCCCCCGTGGTCATCGAGAAACTTGCCGCCGCCGTGCAGAAGCTCGACGCCTTCATGCAGTCTCAAGGCCTCGATTGCGCGCCGTCCTCGGTCGCCAATCTGAAGGGCGACGCCGCCAAGACGGTGTTCATCGAGTGTTTCAAGGAAGTCCAGCGGCTCAAAACCCAGCTCGATCAATACACCGATCTCACCGAGGAAAACAAAGCCGCCATCGAGCGGGTGCTGCCGGACGACAGTCTGCGCGGTTTTAAAGGCCAGTATCTGGAAACCGCCAAGAAACTCAAAGAGCAGCAGGGCAAACCTGGGAGCGCCGGCGTCCCCGCCGGCTCCGATTCCGACATCGCCCAGATCGACTTCGAGTTCGTGCTCTTCGCCTCCGCCGTCATCGACTACGACTACATTATGGGTCTCATCTCCCGCTTCTCCCAGCAGGGGCCGGGCAAGCAAAAGATGAGCCGCGAACAGCTCATCGGCCTCATTTCGTCCGACGCCAAGTTCATGAACGAGCGCGACGACATCGCCGCCTATATCGGCACGCTAAAGGCCGGCGAAGGCCTCGGCGAAGACGCCATCCGCGACGGCTACACCCGCTTCAAGGCCGAGAAAGACGCCGCCGAACTCGCCGCTATCGCGCAAAAACACCAGCTCGCCCCCATCGCCATGCAAACCTTCGTGGACGGCATCCTCGCCCGCATGATCTTCGACGGCGAACACCTCAGCGACCTCCTAGCCCCGCTCGACCTCGGCTGGAAAGCCCGCACCGAGGCCGAACTCGCCCTCATGGCCGATTTGCTCCCCCTCCTCACCAAACGCGCCGGTGGCCGCGACATCTCAGGCCTGTCGGCCTATGAAGTGTGAAGTGAGAAGTAAGAAGTGAGAAAACCTGCCATGCCGCCACGCTCCCAAAAATCGTTACAAAACTCCGGGTCCGGTAACCCTTTCTCACTTCCCAATTCTAACTTCTCACTTCCTTCCCCCGCGCTGGTGCCGAAGCTGCGGTTTCCGGAGTTTCGGAAGGCGGACGGGTGGACGCTCGAGGCCGGCGACACATTGTTCAATCAAATCAACGACCGGAATCCTGAGCCGGGACTTCCCGTTCTAGCGATCACCCAGGAGCACGGGGCAATTCCCCGCCACATGATCGACTACCACGTCTCGGTCACGGAGAAGAGCATTGAAAGCTACAAGGTCGTTCGTGTCGGCGACTTTATTATCAGCCTCAGATCATTCCAAGGCGGCATCGAGTATTCCCGGTATCACGGAATCTGCAGTCCCGCCTATGTCATTCTCCGTCGTCGCGGCAAAGGAGACGACGAATACTTCCGGCACTATCTCAAGACAGATGGATTCATCCGCATTCTGACCAAAAACCTCGAAGGACTGCGCGATGGGAAAATGATCAGCTACACGCAGTTCTCAGAATTGTGGCTCCCTACTCCCACTCCCGCCGAACAACAAAAAATCGCCGAGTGCCTGAGTTCGGTGGACGAGCTGATCGCCGCGCAAGCGCGGAAACTGGACACGCTCAAGACCCATAAAAAAGGGCTGATGCAGCAGCTTTTCCCCCGCGAAGGCGAAACCCAACCCCGCCTCCGCTTCCCCGAATTCCAAAACGCCGGGGAGTGGGAGATGAAGCCTCTCGGCAAGGTGGCGGAGAATCTCGACAACAAGCGCCGTCCCATCACGTCAAGTGACAGAGAAGCGGGTGATGTGCCCTATTATGGTGCGTCGGGAATCGTCGATTACGTCGAAGGCTTCATCTTTAATGAAGACCTGCTCTGCGTTTCGGAGGACGGCGCCAACTTGGTTGCGCGGACCTACCCGATTGCATTCCCGATCTCGGGGAAAACATGGGTTAACAACCACGCTCACGTCTTGAGATTCGCGAACCAATGCACGCAAAAATTCGTGGAGGTCTATCTTAACTCAATCAAGCTCGACGACTTCATCACGGGAATGGCGCAGCCGAAATTAAACAAGGCGATGCTCGATAAGATTCCAATTCCGCATCCCGAAGTACCCGAACAACAACGCATCGCCGACTGCCTCACCAGCCTCGACGACCTCATCGCCGCGCAAACCCAAACGCTCGAAGCCCTCAAGACCCACAAGCAAGGCCTGATGCAGCAGCTTTTCCCGTCCCCCGAGGCGGTGGCGGGATGAGCACGCCCGAGGCATCCCCCGCGGTATGAAAACGATCAAAGATTGCTTTGGCCATGCGGTGCGGCTGACGGATGAACGCAGGGCGCATATCCTAGAACATCCCGAAATGAAAGAGATGGGCGCGGAAATAGAGCGGGTGTTGACCGCGCCGCAGACCGTGCGTCGTTCGCGTTCCGATGACGCCGTGCGCTTGTTTTACGAATTCTACGCCCGGACAATCGTGGATGGCAAATGGCTGTGCGTGGTCGTAAAATGCTTGGAAGACGATGCCTTCGTCGTCACCGCGTATCTGACAGATAAACCTAAAACTGGAGAAACATTATGGCCGATAAATTAAAAGTCTGGTTCGACGCCGAGGCGGATTTCCTGGAAGTCCGCTTCTCGGATGCGGTTGGTTATGAAAAAGAGACCAACCACGATGCCGTGATGGAGCGCGTGGATGAGCAGGGTCACGTCGTGGGATTCAGCATCATGGGCGTGAGCCAGTTCCGAAAACAAAATCCCCTGCAGGCCGATCTAGTCTCAAACTGAGGCCCGGGCCAGCACCGCCTCCGGGCAGTCCGGTCTTCCGCGCTGCCGCTTCACCAAGAACTCATGACCGACACCAACCAAAAGAAATTGGGCTCCACCCTCTGGGGCATCGCCGACCAACTGCGCGGGGCGATGGATGCGGACGATTTCCGCGACTACATGCTGTCTTTCCTCTTCCTGCGCTACCTCTCGGACAACTACGAGGCAGCGGCCAAGAAGGAACTCGGCAAAGATTATCCCGCGCTGCCACCCGACGACCGCCGCGTGCCGCTGGCCCTGTGGTATGCCAACAACCCGGACGACATCCCCGCCTTCGAAAAGCAGATGCGCCGCAAGGTGCACTATGTCATCCAGCCCGCGCATCTCTGGAACAGCATCGCCGGCCTGGCCCGCACCCAAAACGCCGAGCTGCTCAACACGCTCCAGGCGGGCTTCAAATACATCCAGGACGAGTCCTTCGAGAGCACCTTTGACGGCCTCTTTTCCGAGATCGATCTCGCCTCGCCCAAACTCGGCAGGGTCTATGCCGACCGAAACGCCAAGCTCTGCACCATCATCCAGAAGATCGCCGAGGGCCTGAACGAGTTCTCCACCGACATCGACGCGCTGGGCGATGCCTACGAATACCTGATCGGCCAATTCGCCGCCGGGTCGGGCAAGAAGGCGGGAGAGTTCTACACCCCGCAGCAGATTTCCGACATCCTTTCCACCATCGTCACGCTCGACAGCCAATCCCCCGACCAAGGCCCCAAGAAGCGGCTGGAAAGCGTGCTCGATTTCGCCTGCGGCTCCGGCTCTCTGCTGCTCAACGTCCGCAAACGCATGGGCCCGCAAGGCATCGGCAAGATCTACGGCCAGGAAAAGAACATCACCACCTACAACCTCGCCCGCATGAACATGCTGCTGCACGGGGTGAAGGATACGGAGTTCGAAATCTACCACGGCGACACTCTCACCAACGAGTGGGACATCCTCCGCGAGCTGAACCCCGCGAAGAAACCCAGCTTCGACGCCATCGTCGCCAATCCGCCCTTCAGCTACCGCTGGGAACCGACCGATGCGATGGGTGACGACGTGCGTTTCAAAAACCACGGCCTCGCCCCCAAGTCCGCCGCCGACTTCGCCTTTCTCCTCCACGGCTTCCACTTCCTCAAAGATGAGGGCGTGATGGCCATCATTTTGCCCCACGGCGTGCTCTTCCGCGGTGGTGCCGAGGAACGCATCCGCCAAAAACTGCTTAAAGACGGCCACGTCGACACCGTCATCGGCCTACCCGCGAACCTGTTTTATTCCACCGGCATCCCGGTCTGCATCCTCGTGCTAAAAAAATGCAAGAAACCGGACGACGTGCTTTTCATCAACGCCGCCGAGCACTTCGTGAAAGGCAAACGCCAGAACCAACTCACGCCGGAGCACATCGCCAAGATCATCGAGACCTATAAATTCCGGAAGCAAGAAGACCGCTACTCCCGCCGCGTGGACATGGCGGAGATCGAGAAAAACGAGTTCAACCTAAACATCTCCCGCTACATCAGCACCGCGACCGCCGAGGAGGAAATCGACCTCGCCGCGACTCACGCCGAGCTAGTCGAGATCGAGCGCGTAATCCAGGAGGCGACGAGGAAGCACAACGCGTTCTTGAAGGAACTAAAGCTGCCCGCACTGCCTGCCGCGGAGTAGCCGCACGTATCGCACCCAGCGTCCGGGGCGCTTGAAAAGCTACCGGCCAAATCGTCAGACTGTCCGTCACTCCCAGCCGTTGAAGCCGACCACTGGCACTTCAATCTCTCCACGCAAATGCGCCCCACCCTAGCTCTGTTCGCCGCGTCGCTCCTTCTCTCCCTTCCCGCCTTCGCTCAATCTCCGACGCTCCCGTCCGATCCCTTCGCTTGGCCCGAGATTACCCGCGAAAACAAACCTTGGACCCGCTGGTGGTGGCCCGGGAGCGGCGTCGATAAAGCCAGCCTCACCCGCCAGCTCGAACAGTTCGCCGCGGCGGGACTCGGGGGCGTGGAGATCACGCCGATCTACGGCGCGAAGGGCTACGAGGATCGCTACCTCACCTTCCTCTCGCCCAAATGGCTTGAAATGCTCGAGCACACCGCGCGCGAAGCCCAACGCCTCGGCCTCGGCGTGGACATGGCCACCGGCACGGGTTGGCCCTTCGGCGGCCCGTGGATCGACCCCGCCCACGCCAACACCGGGGCCGCCCTGAGCGAGGGCCGCATCGTCGGCAAGCCCACCCGCATGATGGTCAAGCGCGCCGCCCCCGGCTCCGAAGGCCTCGTCGTTGATCCCTACTCCACCGAGGCGCTCCAGCGCTATCTCGCCCCGATCGGCGAGGGCCTCGCGAAAATCCCCCGCGGCCTCATCCGCGGCCAGTTCCACGACTCCTTCGAATACTACGGCGCGAGCTGGACCGAGAAACTCCCCGCGGTCTTCCGCTCGATGCACGGTTACGACATCCAAGCCTACGCCGCTGCCCTCCTCGCCCGCACGCCTGCCGAGGTCACCAGCATCGACCGCGACACCCTCGGCCGCATCAAGAGCGACTACCGCGAGACCCTCGCCCAGCTCCACCTCGACTACCTCCGCGCTTGGGTAAAATGGTCGCACGATCGCGGCTACCTCGTCCGCAACCAAAGCCACAGCGCCCCCGGCAATCTCCTCGATCTCTACGCCAACGCCGACATCGCCGAAACCGAAATCTTCGGATCGACGCCCTTCCCCATCCCCGGCCTCCGCCGCGACGTCGCCGACATTGCGAACAACAACCAAGACCTGCCCGAGTCGCTCGTCGTCCGCCTAGCCTCCTCCGCCGCCCATGTCGCCGGGCACACGCTCGCTTCCTCCGAAAGCGCCACGTGGCTCCGCGATCATTGGAAAGAGTCCCTCGCCTTCGTGAAGCCCGAGCTCGACCGCATTCTTGCCGACGGCATCAACCACATCTTTTACCACGGCGCCGTCTTCTCGCCACAGGACGCACCTTGGCCCGGCTGGCTCTTCTATGCCTCCACGCAGTTCAATCCGCAAAACCCCTGGTGGGACGACTTCGGCGCCCTCAACCGCTACATCGCCCGCGTCCAGTCCGTCCTCCAACGCGGCTCGCCCGACAACGACATCCTCCTTTACTGGCCCTTCGCCGACCTCCTCGATGACGAGTCCGGCAACGTAAAGATGTTCACCGTCCACCACGCGAAATGGCTCACCGAGCAACCCGTCGGGCAACTCGCCCGCCAACTCATGAATCAGGGCTACACCTTCGATTACATCTCCGACGCCCAGCTCCAGCAAACCCGCACCGATTCCGGCGCCCTCCTCACCAGCGGCAACACCCGCTATCAAGTGATCGTCGTCCCCGCCACGCGCCGCATGCCCGTGGCGACGCTCCAAAAACTCGCCGCCCTCGCCGCCGACGGTGCCAAGATCATCTTCGAAAAACTCCCCGAAGATGTCCCTGGCTTTGGCCGCCTCGCCGAGCGCCGCGCCGACTTCAAAACCGCCCTCGCCTCTCTCGCGCCGCTTGCGACGGTCAACTCCGATATCCTCACCGCCGTCGCGCCCCACGCCCAACGCGAGGCCCTCGCCGATGCCGGTCTGAGTTTCGTCCGCCGCGCCGCCGCCCCCGGAGCCCACGATTATTTTGTCACTAATCTCACCGCGCTTCCCTTCGCCGGCTGGGTAAAGCTCGGTCGCCCGGCCGCAACGGTCCGAATCCTCGATCCTCTCAACGGCGACCACGGCGCCGCCGCCACGGGCCCCGGCGGAATTTATCTCGAACTTTCCCCGGGCGAGTCGCTCCTGCTTCGCACCGCCGCCGCAAAAATTTCCGGTCCCGCCTGGCCCTACCGCCAACCCGCCGCCGCGCCCATCGCCCTCACCGGCACTTGGAAAATCTCCTTCGCCAAAGGCGGTCCCGAGTTCCCGCCCGCCCTCGAAACTACCGCCCTCAAATCCTGGACCGACCTCGGCGGCGACGAGGCCAAACGCTTTGGCGGCACCGCCCGCTACCGCCTCGAATTCGACGCGCCCACCGCGCCCGCCAACGACTGGCTGCTCGACCTCGGCGACGTCCGCGAGAGCGCCCGCGTGATCCTCAACGGCCAGCCCGTCGCCACCGCGTGGAGTCTTCCGTTCCGCGTGCGCCTCGCCGGCCGCCTCTTGAGGCCCGGTCGCAACGTCCTCGAACTCGACGTTACCAACCTCGCCGCCAACCGCATCCGCGACATGGACCAGCGCAAACTTCCATGGAAAATCATG
>CAMBRG010000046.1 GCA_945869845.1 Opitutus sp. GAS368
CGGGCCAACGAGATCGTTCGGACGCCACCGCCGGTGTTGGCGTTGATCGCGCGCGCACCCGGAGAGCGCTCGGCAGCTGAGAACGAGACGGTGACCTCTCACTATATGACCGTCGCGCCGGGCTTGCAGCCCGAGCGTGAACGGCACGCGGCTTTGTTGGCGAAACTCGAAGCAGTGAAGCCCAGCACGACGGTGCCGGTCATGTCGGAGGTGGTGGGTAGCGCGCGCCGCACGACGCAGATCCACCGTCGCGGGAACTACCTCGATCTGGGCGAGGAAGTCTCGCCGGGCACACCGGAGGCGTTGCATCCCCTCCCGGCGGGAGCGGCTTCGAACCGGCTGGGGCTCGCCCAATGGTTGCTCGATCCGAGCAATCCCCTGACGACCCGGGTGATTTCAAATTTATTCTGGGAGAATATCTTCGGGCTCGGCTTGGTGCGGACGAGTGAGGATTTTGGGAGCCAAGGTGATCTGCCCTCGCATCCGGAGCTCCTAGATTGGCTCGCGGTGGAGTTTCGTGAGAGCGGTTGGGACGTGAAACATCTGCTGCGGCTGATGGTCACCTCGCGGACTTACCGGCAGTCGTCGCGGATTACGCCCGAGATGTTGGCGCGGGATGTGGACAATCAGTTGCACGCGCGCGGGCCACGGCTCCGGCTTTCGGCCGAGATGATCCGAGATCAGACGCTCGCGGTGAGCGGATTACTGAGTGCCAAAATGTATGGCCCGCCGGTGAATCCGGCCCAGCCCAAAATGGGCGTGAGCGCGGCGTTCGGCTCGGGGCTCGATTGGGAGACCAGCACCGGGGAGGACCGCTATCGGCGCGGACTTTACACGATGTGGCGACGGTCGAATCCGTATGCCTCGATGGCGACGTTTGATGCGCCCAGCCGGGAGGTCTGCACGGTGCGGCGTGAACGCTCCAATACGCCGTTGCAGGCGCTCGTGACGTTGAACGATCCGGTTTACATCGAGGCGGCGCAGGCGCTGGCCCGTCGCCTCGCCGCGCAAGGCGGGACCGCGGATGATCGATTGGACGCCGCGTTCCGGCTCGCGTTGGCCCGAGCGCCGAAGCCGATCGAGCAACGGGAGATGCTGGCCCTGTTGGAGCGGACGCGAGCGCGGTTCACCGGTGATGCGACTCGGGCCCGCCAGATCGCCACGGACCCCTTGGGACCGTTGCCGCCGGGGGCAGATGCGGCGGATCTCGCCGCGTGGACGGTGGTCGCCAATGTCCTGCTCAATCTCGATGAATTCTTGATGAAGCCCTGAACAGTGTTCGCTCTATGAATCCCTACATCGACTCCCTGCGCCACACGACTCGGCGTCATTTCCTCAAAGAGTCCGCCGCGGGGCTCGGTGCGATTGCGTTGAGTGCGCTGCTTGGGCGCAACGCGATGGCGGCGCCGACGGGTATGGCGGCGATGAATCCGTTGGCGGCGCGCTTGCCCCACTTTGCGCCTAAGGCGAAACGCGTGATCTATCTGCACCTCACGGGGTCGCCGCCGAACCTGGATCTGTTCGACTACAAGCCCGAGCTGGTGAAGCGCGACGGGCAGGATTGCCCGGATGAGTTTATCAAGGGCAAGAAATTCGCTTTCACGGCGGGGAAGCCCAAGCTCATGGGCAGTCCGCGAACGTTCGCCCAATACGGGAAAAGCGGTCAATGGATGTCGGATGCGATTCCGCATCTCCACACGGTGGCCGACGAGTTGTGCATCATCCACTCGATGAACACCGATCAGTTCAATCACGCGCCGGCGGAGTTGCTTCTGCTCTCCGGGTCGCCGCGCCCCGGCCGTCCCTCGATGGGATCGTGGGTGACCTACGGCCTCGGCACCGAGAACCAGAATTTGCCCGGTTTCGTGGTGTTGATCTCGAGTGGCGTGCAGCCGAATGGCGGTAAGAATTCTTACGGTAGCGGGTTTTTGCCCTCGGTATTTCAAGGCGTGCAGTGCCGATCCAAGGGCGACCCGGTGTTGTATGCCTCGGATCCGGCGGGTTTCACGCGCGATTTGCGGCGCGAAAGCCTCGATGCGTTGCAGGTTTTGAACGAACTGCAGGCGAGCGAACTCGGCCACCCGGAAACCCGCACGCGAATTGCCCAATACGAGCTCGCCTACCGGATGCAGATGTCCGTGCCCGAAGTGATGGATATCTCGCGGGAAACTCCGGCGACGATCGCTAGCTACGGCGCGCAACCGGGCGAATCGAGTTTTGCCAACAACTGTCTGCTCGCGCGGCGCTTGGTGGAGCAGGGCGTGCGTTTCGTGCAGCTCTTCGATTGGGGCTGGGATTTTCACGGGACGAGTGAGAAAGAAGACATCCGCGGCGGCCTGACGAAAAAGTGCCGCACCATGGATCAGCCCGTGGCGGCCTTGATCAATGACCTCCGCCAACGCGGCCTGCTTGACGAAACGTTGATCGTGTTGGGCGGCGAATTTGGCCGCACTCCGTTCCGTGAAGGGCGCACCTCGGCGGGTGAAATTCTTGGTCGGGACCACTATCCTGATTGTTACACGATGGTTTTGGCGGGCGGCGGGATCAGAGGCGGACTTTCCTACGGCGAGACCGACGAACTCGGCTTCAACGTCGTGCGAGACAAGGTCCACGTCCATGACCTGCAAGCGACGCTTTTACACCAACTCGGGTTCAGCCATGAACGTCTGACCTTCCGTTTTGAGGGCCGAAACTACCGTTTGACAGACGTGCATGGCAGCGTGGTCAAGGGCGTGATCAGTTAAACGGCGGCTCGGGGATTAACCGAGGGTGCGCAGAGCCGATGCGGGCCTTGACAGTGCGAAAGTCCGACCGTTAAACCCTCTCTCTTTCGCACGTCGCAACCCTCAACTTCAAGTCACCTACGTTATGCCCGCCGCCAACGATATTCGCCGAGGCCAAGTCATCAAATTCAACAATGAGCCTCATCTCGTGATGGAGACGCAGCACCGCACGCCGGGTAATTTGCGGGCGTTCGTGCAGATCAAAATGCGGAATCTGCGCTACGGCAAAGCGCTCGACCAACGTTTTGCTTCGACGGAAAGCATCGAAGTGCTGCCGACCGAAAAGAAATCGCTCGAATACAGCTACGCTGACCGCGATGCCTATGCGTTCATCGATCCCGACACGTACGAGCAAGTTGAGCTCAGTGCGCTGCTCTTGGGCGATGCGAAGAATTATCTGACGACGGGCGGCCGAGTTGATGTGCTCTTCGTTGACGAGAAGCCTCTTTCCATCGAGCTGCCTTCGACGGTCGCGCTCAAAGTCATTGAAAGCTCCGACGGCATTAAGGGCGACACCGCCAGCAACGTGCAGAAGCCCGCGAAACTTGAGACCGGATTGGTCGTGCAGGTGCCGCTCTTCATCAAGGAAGGTGAGATCATCAAGGTCAGCACCGAGGATGGAAGCTACCTCGGCCGCAGCTAATCAGCGCCGAAGCCGCGTTTATCTTTAACCCGCAGCGCTCGCTGCGGGTTTTTTTGGGTCTCGTCAACGGGGGCGTTTAGCGCCGGGACGCGGGCGGCTTGCAGCAGCCTTCCAAGCGTTTTCGCAGTTCGGTCAGCTTTACTGGATTGGTGATAAAATCATCCAGCCCGGCGGCCATGCAATCGACGCATCCGTCGTCCACGGGCTTGGCCGTCAGCGCGACGATGAGGAGCGGTTGGCCAGCGAGGCGTTGGCGGATACGCCGGGCCGTTTCCGAGCCATCCGATGCCAGACAGACGAAGATCCATGGAGACGGCGTCCCCTGGCTCGTCCACGGCGCGCGCGATGGCGTGATCCTTTAACCGGCGCCGGATCCAAACGCTAGACGGGGCGCGAGAGCCCGGCGATGGCCTCGGTGTGGGCCGGGGCCAAGCGTTCGGGTTGGGAAATATCAGGGCATAGCTCGCGGAGGAGACCGTCGTGCAGCCCGTAAATCCACCCATGAATCGCTAGTTGCTGGCCACGCGCCCAAGCGTCTTGGACGATGGTGGTCTGGCAGACGTTGGCGACCTGTTCGATGACGTTGAGTTCGCAGAGCCGATTGGAGCGGGCGGTGTCGTCGGGCAGATCGCGCAAACGGCATTCGTGTTTCTCGCGCACGTCTTGG
This sequence comes from Opitutus sp. GAS368, assembly GCA_945869845.1. Classification (GTDB taxonomy): domain Bacteria; phylum Verrucomicrobiota; class Verrucomicrobiia; order Opitutales; family Opitutaceae; genus Tous-C4FEB. The sequence goes on from CAMBRG010000046.1 coordinate 4,094, forward strand.
ACGTGGCGAAGCCAGTTGTCGGCCAGCCCGACACGCTCGCAGCGCAACACGGTGCGGACGCCGCCGCAACCGTAGTGTCCGACGACCATGATGTGTTTTACGCGGAGGACATCGACCGCGTACTGGATGACCGAGAGACAATTCAGGTCGGTGTGAACCACGACGTTGGCGATGTTCCGGTGGACAAAGACCTCGCCGGGCAGCAGGCCGATGATTTCGTTGGCCGGCACGCGACTGTCGGAGCAGCCGATCCAGAGGTGCTCCGGATTTTGTTGGCGCGAGAGTTTTTGAAAAAACTCCGGGTCGCGGTGCTTGATTGCACTGGCCCAAGTCCGGTTTTGGGCAAAAAGATGATCGAGATCAGCCATAAGATTTGAGGGACGTAGCCGGGATCAAAAAACCCGCGCCCAAAGGAGTTTCAGGTAGCGGCTTTCGAGGCAGTTGGAGTAAACGGGGTGATCGACGCCGGCGCCGGTGCGGTCGAAAAATTGGAGGCGGCGTTGTTGCCGGTGGGCGGCTTTGATGACGTGGCTCTCAAAGTCTTCCGTCGAGAGCAGGCCTGAACAGGAGCAGGTGACGAACACGCCGCCGGGCTTGAGCAGAGACATGGCAAGAAGGTTGAGGTCCTCGTATTTTTGCCGGCCCTCCCAGTTGCCGGCGAGTTCGCGGGTGAAGATAAATTTCGGCGGGTCGAGCACGACGACGTCCCATTTCTCGCCGTTTTGCTGCATCTGGCGGGCGTAGGCGAAAGCGTCGGCGTGGACGAACTTCAGGCGCGCCTGATTCAGGTTGGCGTTGCGTTTGGCTTGGGCGAGAGCGACCTCGTCGAGGTCGACACACGTGACATCCGCCGCGCCGCCGGTGAGTTTGGCGTTAAGGGAAAAACCGCCGGTATAGCAGCACAAGTCGAGGACCCGGGCGTCCTTGGTGAAGCGCGCAAGGGCGCGGCGATTCTCGCGTTGGTCGCAGAAGAATCCGGTTTTGTGGCCCTCGGCAAAATCGACTTCGTAACGAATGCCATGCTCGCGGATCTTTACCTTAGTCGGGGCGGCGGCATTGGTTTCGTTGAAGAGGGACGGCTTGATGCCTTCGAGGGAACCGAGATCGTGATCGACGTGAACGCGGGCGAATTTTGTGCCGGCGAGCTCGTGGATGAGCGGGAGCCAGCCGAGGAGACGTTGGGCGACGCCGAGGGAATATATTTCGCAGAGCAGGGTATCGCCATAGCGGTCGATCATGAGGCCACTGAGGCCGTCGCCGTCCGAGCCGATCAGGCGGTAGGCATCGGTGGTCTCGTCGAGTTTAAAGAGGTCCCGGCGCAGAGCGATGGCGCGGCGAATGGCGGTCTCGAAATAGGATTCGTCAATGGGGGTGGTGGAATGACAGACGACCCGGAGGGGGATTTTTGCTCGGGGGTTGAAAAGACCGCCCCCGGTCAGATTGCCGTTCTTGTCGTACACGTTGACGAAATCCCCGGGGCGCGCGTCGGGCGAGACCTGACCGAGGAGACGAGGGAAGATGGCCGGTTGAAACGTGAAGTATTTCAGCTGGGCCCAAGGTTTGGCCCACGCCGACCGGTCAATGGGTGCGCGTGGTGCGGGTGGTTCGGGCAATGAGTTGGGCTCCAGATCCGGGTCGGAGTCGCCAACAGTGGCGGGGACGGGACGAGGTGAAGACGGTGATTTTTTGGCGAAAGGAGCGGGACCGGGCATGGGGGCAGAAACTACGGCTCAGGTGGGGCGCGGCGACCAGAATCTCGTGCTTGGTTAAGAGCGAACCAAGAAAAGCCCGGATCCGCGTGGCGGATCCGGGCCGGGAGGGAAGACGGGGCGGCGTCAGGCGGCGCTTGAGATCTTGGCGTCCTGTTCCCGCACGTGGTTGAGGTGGCGTTTCACCTTCATTAAGCGGGAGCGACGGCGGAGCATGCGGTCGAGTTTGTCGACGAGGAGCGCCACGGCTTTATGGCATTCGTCCGACTCGACTGTGGCGTTCATATCGGGACCGTGGATGGCGATGTGGCCCTTGGCCTTGAAGCGCGCGCTGACGGTTTCTTTGGGATCGCATTCGAGCTCAACGCGGATGCGCACGATGCGTTCTTCATGCCGAAACAATCGTTCGGTTTTCTCCTGCACAAAGGTCTTGAGCGACGGAGTCAGCTCGAGATGGATGCCGGAAACGATCAGTTCATGTTGGTTTTGTCTGTTCATATTTCTGCGTATGTTTTGGTTAACCGCAGTCGGCCGGATGGTCGGCTGTCGAAAGTATAGCTACCGTCACATCCCATGCCCCCGTTAAACGAAGTGCTGCAGGATTTCACGACCGTCGTGGTGACGGGCGGATCTTCCGGTATTGGAAAATCTTTCATCGAACAGATCGGAGCGTTGAGACCCAGTTTGCAGATTTGCAACCTCTCTCGTCGTTTGCCGGTCATAAATGTGAGCGAGCTTAAGCTACGCCACTTTCCCTGCGATCTTGCACAAACTTCGGCTTTGGCGGCGACGGCCAAAGCCGTGGAAGAATTTCTTGAAAGCGAGGCCCCAACTGGCCGGATACTTTTATTGAACAACAGCGGCTTTGGCGCCTACGGACATTTCCCGGAGCCGGACATTTCAGCTTTGACGGAAATGATCGATGTGAACGTGCGCGCGGTGGTCGAGCTCACAGCGCGTCTGTTACCGCTGCTCAAGCGGCGGGGGGGCGTGATCGTCAACGTGGCCTCGACGGCGGCTTTTCAGCCGACGGCCTACATGGCGACCTATGGGGCGACCAAGGCGTTTGTGCTCAATTGGAGTCTGGCGTTGAACGAGGAATTGCGGGGCTCGGGGGTGCGCGCCTTGGCGCTGTGTCCGGGGCCGACGGCGACGGAATTCTTCCGACGTGCCGGTTTGCAACCGGGCAGTGTCGCGGATGCGTTTAGCATGACGTGTGAGACTGTCGTGGCCTCGACCTTGCGCGCGATCGGCTCGGGGCGCGGCCAAGTCGTGCCGGGTTGGAAGAACAAGGTCTCGACGTTTCTCGTCTCCAAATTGCCCAAGCCGGTGGCGGCACGGTTGGCCGCGATGGTGCTGGCCCGATTTCGCCTAAAGAAGGTGGTTCGGTGAGCGGCGGCGGTGGTGGGGAGGAGAGAACGTCGACCGGCGTGGCGCGCGAGCCGTGGCTTGATTCGCGTCGGGCGTCGGCTTGGCCAAGACGGGAAACGACGGGCCGCGTGCGCCTGATCACGGTGGACGAGGTGAAGTCGTGGATCATTTTTGAAGACGAGCAGCTGCTGGTGGTAAACAAGCCGGGCGACGTCGTGTGCCATCCGTCAAAGGCGGGACCGTGGTCAAGTTTGGTGGGCGCAACGCGGGAGTATACGGGTTTGCCGGTGATGCATCTGGTCTTCCGCCTCGACCGGGAGACCAGCGGCGTCGTGGTGCTCGCGAAAAATGCCACGATGGCGAGCCGGCTGCAGACCGCGATGATGGAGCGGAAGGCTGGCAAGGAGTATCTGGCGGTGATGGTGGGCGAGCTGACCGAGCCGGTGACCGTGAATCAGCCGCTCGGCGACGACACGGCCAGTCCGGTGTTTATTAAGTCGACGGTGGTGGCGGAGGGCGGGCAACTGGCGGTGACGCATTTCACGCCGTTGAGTGTTGCCGCGGGATTTACCTTGGTCCGCGTAGTCACGGAGACGGGACGAAAGCATCAGATCCGGGCGCACGCGCAGTGGCTTGGGCGCTCGTTGGTCGGGGATAAAATTTACGGGCCGGATGCGCTTTTATATTTAGATTTTATCTCGACCGGGTGGACGTCGGCGTTGGCCGACCGGCTCCTGTTGGCTCGGCAGGCGTTGCATTGCGCTTCGATCGATCTTCGCGGGGTCGGGGCACCGGAGATTTTCCGGGCGGAACTGGCGGCAGACCTGCGCGAGTTTTGTGGGGCGAGAGGACTCAAGCTCCCCGAGGGCTGAGGCTGACCCAAGCGGCTTCGACGGCGGCGCGGAGCGCGGCGATACGTTGCGTGAGAGGAAACGCCGAGGGCGTCTCAAGCGTGTAACTCAACGTGGTGTGATGGGCGCGAAGGTAGATTGCTTCGGGCCACGTTTCCCGCAGGAGGGGATCGTCGATTGGCCGGATGATGCCGGGGGCGGCCGTCGCTCGACCGTCGATGGTGAGGGCTTCGTCGATGGGGCAGAGTGGGCGGACGGCCTCGAGCATGGGTTCGGCGAGGCTACGGCGATTTTCGGAGTTGAGCTCGTAAAGATAGAAGCCGGTGGCTTCCCAATCCTCGTGTAGGCAGAGCGTGAGATCGAACGGCGGTTGACGTTGCAGCCAGGCGAGGTGGGCTCGCGTCTCCGATGCGCTGAGATCGAGGTAGTCGCGGTTAAGGTCGAGACCGGAAGCGTTTTCACGGGTGCCAAGGGCGAGGCCGGTGGGATTAAGTTGGGGACAGATGAACCAGGTGGCCCGGTCGTCGAAGACCCCGGCCTCGATCAGGCTCAACAGCGCCTGGGGTGGAGCGGGTTCGTCTCCGTGGATCCCCGCAGACAGATAGATCCTAGGGCGCAGACCGGCCGCGCGCCGGGTGAGGGCGAGAAGGGGGCAGCCCCGGATTTCGCCGTAGGGCTCGACGCGAAGCCCGGCCGATCGGCCAGCACCTTCGATCCGCGAGGCAAACGCCGACGGATCAAATGGAGCGGCTTTGACAGAGGACATGGGGAGCTTCTTGCTGACCGTTTTCGCGCAGCACAAGCTACAATCTTCCTCTCTGACTATGTCCCAAGTCCGCGTCCGTTTTGCTCCGAGTCCGACCGGTTTTTTCCACATCGGCAGCGCCCGCACGGCGTTGTTCAACTGGCTTTATGCGCGGCACACCGGCGGGGTCTTTATTTTGCGCATCGAAGACACGGACAAGGAGCGCAACAGCGAGCAATTCCTGAATGTAATTTACGAATCGTTGCGTTGGCTGGGAATGAATTGGGACGAAGGCCCGGGGATCGGCGGCGCGTTTGGACCGTATCGGCAAAGCGAGCGCGCGGCGGTTTACGCCGAGTATTTGGAGAAATTGCGGGCGGCGGGGCGCACGTATGAAAAGGACGGAGCAACTTGGTTCAAATTGATTGGCGACCGTCACGAGGTTTTCGACGAGCACCGCAAGAAAACAGTGACCAAGGTAAACGTGGCGCCGACCGTGATTGAGGACCAAATCCGTGGCCGGGTGGAGCGGCTGGAAGACGAAGATTTTGTGATCGTTCGTTCCGACGGGAATCCGGTGTTCCATTTCGTGAACGTCGTCGACGACATCGCGATGAAGATTACCCACGTGATCCGCGGCGAGGACCACCTGTCCAACACGAGCAAACACGTGGAATTATTTAAAGCCTTCGGCGTGCCGGTGCCGGCGTTTGCGCACATCCCGCTCATTTTAAAACAGAACGGTCCGGGCAAGATGTCGAAGCGCGACCAAGGCGCGCTCATCGAGGAATATCAGAAGCGCGGATTCTTGCCCGAGGCCTTGGTAAATTTCCTTTGTTTGCTTGGGTGGAACCCCAAGGACGACCGTGAGAAGATGGCGATCTCCGATATCGTGGCTTTGTTCGATCTGCCGGGCATCAACCAGAGCAATGCGCGGTTTGATGAGAAGAAGCTCGCGCATATGAATATGAGCTACCTGCTCGAACTGCCCGAGGAGAAATTTCTTGAGCGAGCCACCGCGTTTTTTCGGGCGCATCCGGCGGGTGTGCCGGCCTTGGCCGATGCCGGAGTGTTTCGCGAGGTCATGCGGCTCGCTCAACCGAAGATCAAAGGGCTCGAGGAGTTGCCCGCGTATACGGCCTATTTCTTTACGGACGATTTTTTGATCGACGCGAAAGTGCAGGAGAAAGTCATGGGCAAGGGCGACCCGAAGGCGCGCCTCGGCGAGCTGCTGGGGGCATTGCCGTCGATGGATTTCTCCAACGATTCGGTGATTGAAGAAGCCATCAAATCCCTGGCTGCCGGCAGAGGGCTAGGCTTCGGCGATTATCAGGCGGTGACGCGACTTGCGATCTCGGGCACCAACGCGGGCCCGAGCATCACGAGTATGTTTCGTGTGCTCGGGCGCGAGCGCGTGCGCGTTCGCCTCGAACGACTTCTTGCCACCTAGTTACTTGGCCCAGGCGTCGCGCAGCGTGATCGTGCGGTTGAAGACCAATCGGGCCGGCGCGCTTTCTTTGGTGTCAGGGGTGAAATACCCGAGACGTTCGAACTGATAGCAGGTCGGAGCGGCGCTCGCCGCGAGTGATGGTTCCAGTTTCGCCTGCACGGTTTCAAGCGAGTGTGGATTAACGAGACTCAGAAAATCCTCGCTGGCGCCGGGTTCGGGCACCGTGAAAAGTCGGTCGTAGAGGCGGACCTCGGCGTCGATGGCTTGCTCGGCACTGACCCAGTGAATGGTGCCTTTGACCTTCCTATCGCAGTTGGGTTGGCCGCTCCGGGTCGTAAGGTCGGCGGTGCAACGCAGCTCGGTGATGGCACCGGCGGAGTCTTTCACAATCTCGTCGAGCTTGATGATGCAGGCATATTTCAAGCGAACCTCGCCGCCCGGCTTTAGGCGGAAATATTTGGGCGGCGGGACCTCGGCAAAATCGTCGCTTTCGATGAAGACCTCGCGCGTCAACTCGACCGCCCGCGTGGTCGGGGATTCGGACTGGGGATTGTTGGTGGCTTGGCAGACCAAGACTTCGCCCGGCGCGAGGTTGGTGAGGACGATCTTGATGGGCTTGAGCACGGCGAGGCGGCGTTCGGAGGAGTGATTCAGCGCCTCGCGAATGGTGTGTTCGAAAACGGCGACGTCGGTGAGGCTATCGTGCTTGGTCACTCCGAGGTTGGCGACGAACTGGCGGATCGCATGGGCGGGGATGCCCCGCCGACGGAGCCCGGCAAGCGTCGGCATGCGGGGATCATCCCACCCGGCGACTTTGTTTTCCTGCACGAGGCGGAGCAATTTGCGCTTCGAAACCAGAGTGTAGCCGAGGGTGAGTTTCGCGAATTCGTATTGGTGGGGCAGGGCGCGAGGCAGATCGAGCGAGCCGAGCAGCCAGTCGTAAAGCGGCCGGTGATCGACGAATTCGAGCGTGCAAATGCTGTGGGTGATTCCTTCGAAATAATCACTGAGGCAGTGGGCGTAGTCGTAGAGAGGGTAGAGGCACCAAGCCGCACCGGCGTGATGATGGGGCACATGACGGATGCGGTAGAGCAGGGGGTCACGAAGCCAGAGATTGGGCGCGGCCATATCGATTTTCGCCCGGAGCGAGCGCGCGCCGTTGGGAAACTCGCCGGCCTTCATGCGTCGGAACAGATCGAGATTCTCGGCGGCACTGCGGTTTCGAAACGGGCTGTCCCGGCCGGGTAACTCGGGTGAGCCGCGAAAGCTCTCCGTGTCTTCTGCGCTCAAATCGCAGACGTAGGCCTTGCCCCGCTGGATGAGCTCAACGGCGCAGTCGTAAAGCGCCGTGAAGTAATCGGAGGCGAAAAACGCCTCGGTCTCAATTCCACTGCCGGGCGTGGCTGGAGGTTGAAAGTAGTCGGGCCGGCCGAGAGCAGGGACGAGGGCGGGCGTGGTGCCCTTGGCCTTCACGCCCAAAACTTCGTCCGCCCAGCCGGCGATGAGCCAACGGACATCCGTGGTGATGGAGTCGACGAATTCGATGTCTTCCTTGACCGGATTGGTATCGTCGAAGCGCAGATTGCACCGGCCGGCGTTTTCGCGGGCGATGCCGAAGTTTAAACAAATCGATTTGGCGTGGCCGATGTGAAGGTAGCCATTCGGCTCGGGGGGGAAGCGAGTGACGATCTTGGCGTAACGCTTTTCGGCGACGTGAGCCGCGACGATATCGCGGATAAAATCGGAGGGTGCGGGCGCGGCGGCGGAGGACTCGGCGGCGGTCATAGCGGGACAAATTGAAAGGAGGCGGGATGTGAATCAACGCCGCAGTTGCAAGGCGGAGCGAAGGCACGGGCTTGACGCGGCCGAACCCGACTCACTTCATGGCCGGTCAGTTCTGCGAGCGTAGCACAATGGATAGTGTAGTAGCCTCCGAAGCTATTGATGTGGGTTCGATTCCCGCCGCTCGCACCAACTCTGAGCAAGCCGTTGAAAAGTTATCGCCACGCTCGTTGGGCGCACTGGATTCGAAAGCCGGTTAGCCAGCGACGGGCGACTTCGTTTCGCGATTGGCGGTGATCACGGATTGCACTCCTTGGCGGCGTACCGGTGCTCGATTTGCTGCAGGACTTCGGACCCGCGGTGAACGCGGCGGTGGTTTCGGCGCTGGTATAAAGAGACGCTGCTCCTTTCGGCATTTCAGCTTAAGTCGTGTTTCACATCCAAACCTTAAACCGGTTCTCTCACGATTCTCGGGCTCATCTTTCCCGGTCTGTTGCCCCGCCCAGGATATGATCAGGTCTGTCCTCGGTCGAGGGGCGGCGGGCTTGACAATCTTTTGACGCGATTGATAAGTTTCGAGGTTCAATCAACCACTCTTTACAAAAAGGTGGGCCCTGCGGCCTGCTTTTTTTTTCCTTAAATACATCACTATGAGCAGCGAAATTCTGTCCGTCCTAGAATACATGGAAAAGGAAAAGGGCATTCCGCGCACTGACATGATCTCGACGATCGTCAATGCGCTGAAAACGGCCGCGTTAAAGGGGATTAACTCGGGCCAAGAGCTCAGGATCGATATTAACCCAAAAAACGGCCAGCTTCACGTGTGGGCGGTAATGAAGGTCGTCGATTCGATCGGTAACCAGAAAACTGATATACACGTTGAAAAGGCCCAAGCTTTCAAGCCGGGTGCGGTGGTGGGCGACGTGATTGAGAAGGAGGTTGATCCTTCGTCTCTTGGGCGTATCGCCGCGCAAACCGCCCGCCAGGCGGTAATGCAGCGGTTACGGCAATTCGAGAAAGACCGGATCTTCGACGATTTTAAGGACCAGATCGGTAACATCGTGACCGGCACGGTTCGCCGGCGGGAGCGCAATGACATCTTCATCGATTTGGGCAAAGCCGAGGCGGTCATGCCCGGGAAAGAGCAAGTGCCAGGGGAGGAGTATCAGCCCGGAGATCGCATTCGCTGCATCTTGCTGGATATCGAAAGCACCCCGCGAGGCCCCGAGGTGATCTTGAGTCGCGCCAGTCCTAAATTTGTCCGCCGTCTATTTGAGTTGGAGGTTACCGAAATCGCGGATGGGACGGTCAAGATCGAGGCCTTCGCCCGTGAGCCGGGATATCGCACCAAGATTGCGGTCACCAGCACCGATCAAAAAGTTGATCCCGTCGGTGCCTGCGTGGGCGCCCGCGGTTCGCGCGTGAAGACGATCGTGCGGGAGTTGAACGGCGAGAAGATCGACATCGTCAAGTATCACGCCGACCCCAAGGAGATGATCATCGAGGCCTTTAAGCCCGCCGTCCCCCGAGAGATCATCATCGATGAGGTAGCTCATCGGATTTTGCTCAAGGTTGCCACGGATGATTTGGCGATTGCGATCGGGCGCAAGGGCCAGAACGCACGACTGACCTCGCGCCTCCTAGGCTGGCGGCTCGATATTGAAGAGTTCAGAGCCGCGGGTGACAACCCCCGCGAGACGGCGATCAATGTGCTGGTGAAGACATTTGCTTTTGATCCTGCGATTGCGGGGCGTCTGGTCGACATGGGGATCAATTCGCCGGGCGCCTTCGAAGGAGTCGCGACGGAGGATCTCGTTGGGGGTGGGTTTACTGCCGACGAGGCTCAGGACGTCATCACCCGAGTCTCCACCTAACAAGATTACATCGTCCTACGTCTTTTCCCGCACTGAATGAGCACCCGCATCCACGAACTCGCGAAGCAATACAACCAAGACTCGAAGACTTTGCTCTCGTGGCTAAAAGAGCGCGGCTATGTGTCGGCGGAGACCAAATCAGTTGCGAGCACGGTCAGTAAGATTTATTTCGACGAAATTGAGAAGGAGTTTGGGGTAAAGGCGGTGGTGGCACCGGTGGTTTCGAGTCCGGCTCCGACGCACACGGCGCAAGTCGCCGCGGCTAATGAGCCCTCCCGGGTGAACATTCCCGCCGGTGTTTTCGTGAAGAGCACTCAGGATATCGCTCGCGAAAAAGAAGCGGTCGCTGTGGCTAAAGCGGCAGCCTCAAAGCCCGCGTCGGCGCCGGTTGTGGTCCCGCCCGCGCCGCCGGCCTTGCCGCCAAGCCCGGTTTCGAAAGCTCCGGCCCCGTTGCCGCCTCGGCCGAATTCTGCGCCGCCAAGCGTAGCAATTCCCCAAGTAATGGCCAAGGCCCCGAGCGCAACGCCAGCGTTGCCGCCTCGGTTCATCAGCGCCGCTCCGGCGGTTGCATTTCCGCCCGTTAAGAGTCCGGCCATTGCGCCGGTCGCTCCGCCTGCGGCCGTACCGACGATCACTCCGGCTGCTCCCATCCCGGCCCCGGTGGCAGTGGCTTCTGCGCCAGCTGCAGCCCCCGTGAGCAAAGCACCGGTTGCGTTGCCCGCGATGCCGGGACGTCCTGGGGCTGCGCCCCAAAAAGCACCTCCGCTCCCTGGGGTGGGGCCAAGCCCCGTTACAGCCGTAATGCCGCCGAGTTCATCGGTGACCGTTACGCAAGTGGGCGATGTTAAGTTGATCAGCATGAAGCCGCCGGTCGTGGTGCGCGACTTCGCGACGGCGCTTGGGATGCGGCCATTTCAGCTGATCTCTGAGTTGATGCAGATGGGAATTTTTGCGGCCATTACCCAATCTTTGGACGAAGCCGTCGCGGCGAAGCTCGCCGAGAAACATGGGTTTCTGCTCGAGGTAAAACACCGCGGTGATCCGATCGCGTTGGCTCAAAAAGAGAAAGAGAAGAAGGAAAAGAAGTTAGTGGTAGAAGACGACACCAAGGATTTGGTGCTCCGGCCGCCGGTGGTTTGCATTTTGGGTCACGTCGACCATGGAAAGACCTCGTTGCTCGATGCCATTCGCAAAGCCGATGTGGCGAAAGGTGAAGCGGGCGGAATCACTCAGCACATCGGGGCCTACCAGATCGATTTCAACGGTCGGAAGATCACTTTTCTCGATACCCCCGGTCACGCGGCGTTCACCAAGATGCGTTCGCGCGGCGCCAGTGCGACGGATGTGGCGATCCTCGTGGTCGCGGCGGACGACGGATTCATGCCGCAGACCGACGAGGCGTTGAAAATTGCCCTCAACGAGAAGGCCCAGCACGCCGAGAAGTTCGCGTTGCTCGTCGCCGTGAACAAAATGGACGTGAAAGGTGCAAACCTGGATCAGGTCAAAGGTCAGATGCAGCAGCGCAATATTGCGCCGGAAGACTGGGGCGGTGAGACCGTGACGGTGCCAGTTTCTGCGATCAAGGGGACTGGGATCAACGAGCTCCTTGAGATGATTTTACTTCAAGCCGACGTGCTTGAGTTGAAAGCAAACCCCAAGGCGGAGGCCAGCGGCGTTATCATCGAATCCCAAGTTGATGTCGGCCGCGGGCCGCTTGCGACGGTGATCGTGCAGCGCGGCACGTTGCGGGTGGGCGACGCGATTGTTTGCGGCGCCAATTGGGCGAAAGTCCGGGCGATGTTCGACGATCAGGGCCGATCGATCAAAGAAGCGCCGCCGTCGACGCCGGCGCGGGTCATCGGTTGGACGGGAACTCCGGACAGTGGCGTAACCTTTAAGGTCGTTAAGAACGCTCGCGAGGCGGAGAAACTTGCCGAAGAAGAGCAGTATCGACTGAAGAAAATCACAACGACCGCAGACGCGGTGCCGAAAGAGAACACGCTGGATTCGTTGTTTGCGAATATCGCGGCGACGCAGCAGAAGGTGCTCAAGGTTATCATCAAGACGGACGTCTTCGGCTCCACCGAGGCGGTGCGCAATATTCTCGAAGCCATCAAGAGCACCAAGGTTTCGCTCGAGATTGTTTCAACGGATGTCGGCATCATCACCAAAAACGATGTGCTGATGGCCGGAGCAGCCGGCTCGGTTGTCCTCGGTTTCAACACCAAATCTGAGACTGGGGTTACTCCGTTGGCCAAACATCACGGCGTGAGGATCGAGACTTATTCGATCATTTACGAATTGGGGGACAAGGTCCGGGAGATGATGGCGGATTTGTTGGATCCTGATCTCAAGGAAACCAAGACCGGTGTTGCCGAGGTGCGCGCGACGTTCCCTTTGGCCAAAGGATTTGTTGCCGGCTGTCTCGTTACCGAGGGCAAGATCAACCGCAACGCATCGGCTCGGGTTCGGCGCGGCAAGGAAATCGTGCACGAGGGCAAAATCGGAACCCTCAAGCGTTTCAAGGACGATTCGAACGAAGTTCGCGCCGGTCTCGAATGCGGGATCAAGCTAGACGACTTCAATGGGTATCAAAAGGGCGACTTCATCGAGTGCTTCGAGGTGCAGAAAGTCCGCGCAGCACTTTGAAGGATTTGTCCTTAGCTTTCGAGTCCGTCGAAACGACCCGTAAACTGCCGGGAAATTCGCCCACGCCTCGGCCCCATTCTCCGTGAGTAACCGCACTATTCGAGTCAATGAGTTGATCCAGCGTGAGCTGAACGACATCCTGCGGCGGCATTACCAAACCGAGTCCATCTCGATCACGGTAACCGAAGTGCGCATCTCGACCGATCTGCGCGACGGCAAGGTTTTTGTGGCTATCATCGGCGACGACGAATTCGTGCTGCGACGCATGGCTTGGCTACGTCGGCAGGCGCGCGATATCCGCGCCGAACTGGCGCGTCGGATCACGCTGAAGTTTTTGCCGAATCTGAGTTACTCAATCGACGAAACGACCCCGCGTAGCGCCAAAGTGCTCCAGATGCTTGACGATATGGTGAAGCTCAATCCGGCGCTGGCGACCCCGCCGGCCACGGTCGCACCGGTCCCTGCTGCAACGCCGAATTCTCCCGCGGCCTCTTAAGGTGGAGCAGTATTTTCCAGCTCTTGCCCCGGAGTTTGCGCGTTTGAGAGCGATGATTGCCGGCCGCACCGTCGCGGTCGTTGGTCATGCGAGACCCGACGGCGACTGCATCGGATCTCAAGTGGCGTTGGCGCGCGTCCTGAGCGCTCTCGGGCACGATGTCGTGTGCGTCAACGCTGACCCGGTACCGCGTCGATTGGAGTTTCTTGCCCGAGGGATCGCTTTTCAGCGCACCGATGAGGCGTTAGCCGGCGCGGAAAATCGGGCGGCGATTTTTGTTGATTGCGCCGATCTTGCGCGTGGCGGTGAACGACTGAAGGCCCGGTTTCCGAATCCTTTGGGCGTGATTGACCATCATATCTCGAATGCCCGTTACGGCGCGGTGAACGTGATTGATCCGCAGGCCGCGGCGACGTGTGAAATTTTGGCCGGCGTCTTTCTCGATGCGGGTTTGCCGATCGATCCCCAGATGGCCCAGGCGCTCTATACCGGAATTCTCACCGACACCGGGCAGTTCCGGTTCAACGCCACCTCGCAGCGCTGTTTTGTTTTGGCCGGGGAGTTGGTCGCGCGTGGCGCGAGCCCGAGCGAAGTGGGCTATCAAATCTACGAACGGGAGACGGCGGGCAAGATGCAGTTGCTCCAGCGGTTCATTGCGTCGTTGCGGTTCGAATGCGACGGCAAGGTGTGCATCGGTATTTTGCCCGAAGGTATCTTCGTTGAAACGGGGACCACGACCGAAGACACCGAGGGCCTGGTGGACTATGCGCGCTGTATCGAGGGCGTCGAAATCGGCGTGTTGCTCGAACGCCGGGCCGGGGGCGGGGTTAAGGCTAGTTTGCGTTCGAAGGAGCCGTTGATCCGAGTGGATCGGATCGCAGCGCAGTACGCGGGAGGCGGTCATGCCTGCGCGGCGGGACTGAGCGTCACGTCGGCGGGTGACGATTTTTACGCGGGCCTGGTGGCGGCGTTGGCCAACCGGTTATCGCAAGTTGCGGCAGAGCACGTAAAAATCTGAGCCATGTTGATCCCGACAAAAGAACTCGACGGCATTTTGTTGGTGGACAAGCCGGCCGACCATACGTCGCACGACGTGATCGCCCGCTTGCGGGGCAAACTGCGCATGAAACGGATTGGACACGCCGGCACGCTCGACCCGATGGCGACCGGGTTGCTCGTCGTGCTCGTAGGTAAGGCGACTTCGGTTTCCCAGTACCTCATCAGTCTCGACAAAGAATATACCGGCACGATCAAGCTGGGTGTGACGACGAATTCACAGGACGCCGATGGTGAAGTGCTCGTGACGCGCCCAGTGTCACCGTCGCTCACGGAGGCTGAGGTGCTCGCCGCGATCAAGACGATGCTCGGCGATCAATACCAGATGCCGCCGATGTTTTCCGCCATCAAGATCGATGGGGTGCCGCTCTACAAACTTGCGCGCAAGGGCGAGGAGATCGTGCGGGAGCCGAGATTTATCCGGGTCGCGAGCTGGGATCTGACGCGCTTCGCTCCGCCGGAACTTGATTTTCGCGTGCGCTGCACGAAAGGCACGTATGTGCGCACGTTGGCGCATGATCTCGGCGAGAAATTGGGCTGCGGGGCGCACCTTTCGGCGTTGCGGCGGACGGGCACGGATAAGCTTACGCTCGAGCGGGCGCTCACGATCGAGCAGATCAATGCCCTGACTTTGCCCGAGATCGAAAAACACCTCCTGCACCCGCGCGACGTGGTGCCAAGTCTAGCGTTGTGAACTTACCGGCGAACTTTGCGGGCCTCGCCCGAAACGCGCTGCCGAATCGGCCGCTGCATCTCGCCATTGGGATTTTTGATGGCGTGCATTTGGGGCATCGCGCCGTGATCGAGGCAGCGGTGCAGTCGGCCCGTCGGAGCGACGGGATCGCGGCGGTGCTGACGTTTTCGCCGCATCCGAGTTTTCTGTTTCGGCCGGAGAATCCTACGCCGTTGATTATGGAGTTGGAAACGAAAGTGGCGCTGTTGGGTGCGCTGGGCGTCGAAGCCGTCGTCGCCGAGCCGTTTACCCCGGAATACGCGCGCATCGAGGCGGAGGGTTTCCTCGCGCATTTGCGCAGCCATCTGCCGTACCTCGCCGCGGTGTATGTCGGGGAGAACTGGCGCTTCGGGCGCGCTCGAAGGGGCGACGTGGCGATGTTGATCGCGGAAGGGCGCAAGTTGGGGCTTGGCGTTTTCAGTGCGCCGCGGGTTAATTTTAACGGCGAGCCGATCAGCAGCACGCGCATCCGCGGGCTTTTGAGCGACGGTGACATCGTCCAAGCGAATGCTCTGTTGGGGCGCACCTACGCCGCCAACGGCGTGGTGCGGCCGGGGAAGCGGCTCGGTCGGACGATTCAGTTTCCCACTTTGAATCTGCATTGGAACCCGGGACTGAAGCCGCGCTATGGCGTCTACATGGTGCGGGTCACCGGCGAGGGTGCTAAGGCCGGTTTGCCAGCGATCGCCAACTACGGGCTGCGGCCGACAGTGGAGGCAGCGACGGAACCGCGCTTGGAGACGCATGTGCTCGGAGCGTGTCCGTTTGGCGAAGGGGACGAAACCACGGTTGAGTGGCTCAAGTTCCTTCGACCTGAAATGAAGTTTTCCGGGTTGGACGAATTGCGGGCGCAGATCGGGCTAGATGTGGCGGCGGCGCGCGCGGAATTTTTCTTGCCCTGAGGCGAATGGCTCGCGTTATTTGCAACTCAGGTTTTAGGGGACTTTTAGCTCAGTTGGTTAGAGCGTTTCGTTGACATCGAAAAGGTCACTGGTTCGAGTCCAGTAAGGTCCACCACTTCAGCAGTTTAACTGCTATCAGCACGATTCGGTCGGGGCGAAATTTGGTTGATGGGGTTGCGAGAAAATCAGGTTGAATCCGAGCCGCTTTGGCCTCAGGCCGACGAGAATTTATAAACGGTTGTGCTGCGGTAGGTCTGACCGGGGTGCAGAAGCGTGCTGGGGAAACTCGGTTGATTGACGGAGTCGGGAAAATGCTGGGTCTCGAGGCACAAACCACCGCGGTGGGCATAGGTCGCCCCTAATTTTCCAGTGAGGCTCCCGGTGAGAAAGTTTCCAGTGTAGAACTGGATGCCGGGTTCGGTGGTCAAAACTTCGAGGACGCGGCCGGAGACGGGTTCATAGGCGGTGGCGGCGAGTGCGAGCTGGCCGTCGGTGGAGTCGAGCACCCAGTTATGATCGTAGCCGGCGCCGAGGCGGAGCTGCTCGTGAGCGGCGCCAATCCGGGCGCCGATGCGGTGGGACGAAGTAAAGTCGAACGGGGTCCCCGCGACGGGGGCACGATCGCCGGTAGGAATCAGGCCGGGGTGGACCGGAGTGAAGCGGGAGGCGCGAAGCGTGATTTCGTGGTCGAGCACGTCGCCTTGGCCGGCACCGGCGAGATTGAAGTAAGAGTGGTTGGTGAGATTGACGGGCGTGCTTTGATCCGTCGTGGCCTTGTAATCGATGCGAAGACCTTGCTCAGGGGTGAGCGAATAGGTGACCTCGGCGGAAAGTTCGCCGGGGTAGCCCTCTTCACCGTCTGCACTCGTGTAGCGCAGACGAAGTGCAGTTTGACCGGCGATGGTGGCGGGCTCGGCAGACCAGAGGACTTTGTCGAAACCGACGTTGCCGCCATGAAGATGGCAGGGAATTCCGTCGGGGGCGTTGTTCGTGACAAGGCTGTAGGTCTTCGCCCCTAGGCTGAATTTGCCGCCGGCGATGCGGTTTCCGACGCGGCCAATGATCGCGCCAAAATACGGGGACTCGGCCGGGTAACGTTCGACCGAATCAAAGCCGAGAACCACATCGGCCAAACGGCCGGTGCGGTCGGGGGCGAAGAGGCGGACAACGGTGCCGCCAAAGTCGGAGATTTCGGCCTGAAAACCGGAGGCACTCGTGAGCGAAAAAAGGCGGGCGGTGCGGCCGTCGGAGAGTTTGCCAAATGAACGGGTGGTCACGAAGGAAAGCGATTAGGGCGGGGCCAGGCGCGGCCGGGTCAGAGTTTGATCGTGTGTGGCCAGCCCGGGAACTGTTGGGCTCCGGGCTGGGTGACGTCGACGAAGCGGGGCCAGCACTCGAAGGTCACTTCGCGGGTGGATTTCTTGAAGCGAATCAGACCCCAGCCGTCGGCCCAGCCGGGTTTGCCGATATGGGCTGTGCGCGTGGCAGGGGTGGCGTATTGGGCGGTGTCGGGGTTGGCGTAGGCGAACATCGTGATCTTGTTATTGAAGCCGTCGAGGGTGTCGCCGGTCCAAGGCAGCGGTGAGTTGGGCACGGGGTTGGCGCCGGGCTTTTCGTCGGCGGGCCACCACCATCGGCCGTAGTAGCTGTTGTCGATCGCCGGTACGACGAACGCCCACGGGCCATCGCGGTGTTGATCGATGCCGTGTTGGACTAAGGTGGCAATATGTTGGTCGCCGGCGATGTGCACGGCGTTGGCGCGTTTGATGAGGCGAAGGGCGGTGAGCCGACCGGATTGCGGCCAACCGTTAGAATCAAGATCGGCATGAAGGCGGCCCTTCGGGTTGCCGTGAAGATGGGCGCCACCGCAAAAGCCGGTTTGCGAAAGCACGGCGCGAAGACTGATGCCGTCGGTGCGTTGACCCCAATCGGAGAGAAACTTGAGCTGGCGTTCGCCGAGGAGCTGGAGCCCGGGAGTGTCGATGACGGCCGGATCGTAAGCGGGATCAAGGATGTGATCGGGGCGCGGGCCTTTCATCGGATGACGGCCGAGCGGACCGGTCTTGAATTTACGGTCTTCAATGATCGCGCAGTCGACCCCGCCGAGATTGAGGCTGGTGTAGTAAACGCCGATGCCTTGTTCGACCGGAGTGGGATCGTAAGGGTCGGGCAGGTTGCCGGTCTGCTGGCGTTCGACCATCTTGACGTATTCGTGGTGGAAAAAATAACCGCCGCTGTCCCCGGTGGGCACGGTCGCGACTTTTCCGTTCTCGCCCCAGAGATTGCCTTGGCCGATGTCGTGATCGTCGGGGATGGAAATGCAGGGCCGGCTGCGGAAGATTTCTTTGAAGGCGAGGCCGAACTTCAGCCAAGCCGCGGTGTGCTCTTTGTGATCGTAGCTTTGATCGCCGGAGAAAAAGACGAGGTCCGGATCCTGGTGATTTATATTGCGGGTGTATTCGGGGCGGAGGCCGCGGTCGCGATTTGAGTTGCACGACAAGGCGACGATTTTGATTTCGTCTTTGGCCGTTGGGTTCTTGCGGATCAGGCCTTCGAAGACGGCGCTTTCGCCATGACGGAGCCGGTATTTGTGATCGCGGGAGTCGTCCCACCGCTCGATGCGGAAGACCGTTGACCACCCGAGATCGTTGACGGGCTGGCGCGCCAACTCGGTCCACCGGCCGTCGCGTTCGATCTCAAGGCGAACTTCACGGGTTTCGGCGGGATAGAGCGGATAAAGCTGCGCACTGAGTTTGAGAATACGACCGGAGAGCGTGTAGAGGCCGAAGGCGACGGCTTGGTCGCGGGCAACCTTGAGATCAATGATGGGACTCTTGGGACGATTCCACCAGTCGTTCACGCAAAGACTGTCTTCGCCTTTGAGGTAGGGGGCTTTGACCGGAGGTGCGCCGAGGGCGTCCGACTGAGCGAGTAAGTGCTCGGGATTCGAAAAGAGCAGAGCGCTAGCGAAGAGCACGACGCGGGAGTAAATTTTCATGGGAATCAAGGTGATCGAAACCAAGCGATCTGATCGGAAACGCAAGTGCGGGAATGGCGCGGCGATCTCGTCGCGGACACGTGGGCTGCCGGCCTTAAGGCGCGGCGGGCTTGGGGGACGGACCCGGGAGATTGATGAAGCCGCCAAAGGGGTTGTTCACCCAAACCGGCGTGGCGAGGCCGCGATTCCAGTCGGCAGCGGCGGTCGCGAGGCGCGTGGCAACATCCGGGTGGCGGGACGCCAGATCGGTTTTTTCGCCGGGATCTGCGTCGAGATCGTAAAGTTGCGGGAGATTCCCGTAGGTGCGGAACCATTTCCATTTGCCCTCGCGCACGGCGAAGGCCGCACCGTGGTCCATCCGCCAAAAGAGTCGTGCGTGCGGAGCGGCTTTATTCTCCCCGACGAGAAAAGGAATCAGGTTTACGCCGTCGAGCGGTGGGAGCGCGGGGGCGTGTTTCGTGCCGGCGGCGGCGAGGGCGGTCGGCAGCACGTCGAGCGCGATCACCGGCGCATCGTAAGTGCGGCCGGCCGGTAAGCGATCGGGCCAAGACACAAGAAAGGGGACCCGAATACCGCCCTCGAAGACATCGCCTTTTTGACCGCGAAGGACGCCGTTGTTGGAGGCGTTGGCGTTGCGCTTCGTCACCGGGCCGCCGTTGTCGGAAAAGAAAAACACGAGGGTGCGCGAGCGTTGTCCCGTGGCATCCAGGGCGGCGAGGGTGCGGCCCACGGCTTCGTCCACGGTCGCGACCATCGCGGCATAGGTGCGGCGGCGCTCGTCGGCGATGTGCGCAAATTTATTCAATATATCGGCGCGCGCCTGCAGGGGCGTGTGCGGAGCGTTGAAGGAGAGATAGAGGAACCACGGTTTGGTGCCGCGGGCATGACGGGTGATGCTGGCGGCGGCTTCTTCGCCGAGTTTGGTGGTGAGCTCGGGCGGCTCCGGTTCTTCGGCGGCATTGCGGAGCATCGGCGAGGCGTGCTCGGCGTTGGCGTGGGTCTCCATTTTTTTGCCCGCGCCAACTTCGACGTCGACGTGAGAGCCGGGAAGAAAGCGGTGGCCGCCGCCCAAGAAGCCGTAGAATTCATCGAAGCCGCGGCGGTTGGGATGAAACTGCGGGTGCGCGCCCAAGTGCCATTTGCCGATCGCGGCGGTCGCATAGCCGGCGCCGCGCAGGGCATCGGCGATGGTTCTCTCGGAGAGCGGCAGACCGTCAATCTGGCTCGTCGGATTCCAGCGCGGGTTGAATTCATGACCGAAGCGTTGCTGGTAGCGTCCGGTGATGAACCCCGCCCGCGACGGACTGCACACGGGATAGCTGACGTAGCCGCTCGTGCAACGCACGCCGCTCGCGGCGAGCCGATCGAGGTGTGGCGTGGGAATGTCGCGGCCGCCCTGAAAGCCCACGTCGTTGTAGCCAAGGTCGTCGACGACGATGAGGAGGACGTTGGGGCGCTCGTCGCGCGAAGCGGTGGCGCTTAGGCTGGGCAGCGATGATAGGAGCAAAGCGCAGAAGGCGCGAAGGACGAGGGAGTGTGACATGAGGTTGGCGGG
>CAMBRG010000047.1 GCA_945869845.1 Opitutus sp. GAS368
TGATAACGTATGTGATGACGAGCTTCTTCATGTAGGTTGATCAGTTTTGTTTTTAGGACGGAGGAGAAATGAAACCGCAAAAAGGGCTCCGGCGAGTCCGACTCCGCCCGCCAACAGATCGATGCCGGGAACGTATCGGTTCTCGTAGACCGTGTAGACGATGCCCGTGACCTCATCGGTTTTTGACCTTGGGACGCGATTTTGGCTCCAACCGGTGTGAGCCCCCTTGATCGCCCAAAAACCAATAACCGCAACGACCAGTCCGAGCGCAATGGTTTGGGGGATTCTTCTCAAGGAGAGGTAGGTGCTTCGATGTTAAACGAGTTTAAAAAAGAAAAAAAGAATCGATGAAATTGCAAGCGGGCGTGGCGAAATCCAGAAACTATGCGGGTTTAAAGAATCAGCATGGCGTCGCCATAACTGAAAAAGCGGTATTCGCGGGCAACGGCCTCGGCGTAAATCGAATGGAGCCAATCCACCCCGGCGGTCGAGCCGGGGGTGAGAAACGCCGAGACTAGGCAGAGTAGGGTGGATCGGGGTTGGTGAAAGTTTGTGATCAACGCATCGATTCCCTGAAAAGTCCGCGGCGGGTAGATGTAGATGGAGGCTTCGGCGATCTGCGGTGCGGCCCGTGCGGCTGGATTGTGGGCCATAAAATCCTCGATCGATCTCACGGAGGTCGTGCCCACCGCGATCCGGCGCCCGGGCCGAGGAGGAAATAGCGCCCGCTGGGTCATCACCGGGATTTCGTAGAGCTCCCGATGGATGGCATGGTCCTCGACCATTTTGGCGGTGATAGGTTTGAAGGTGCCCAGACCCACATGCAGCGTGAGGTCGGCCGTGAGCACCCCTTGGGCTCGAAGTGCGGCGAGAATTTCCGGTGTAAAGTGCAGCCCGGCGGTGGGCGCGGCTACGGCGACTTGGCGCTCCGGATTGGCGTACACCGTTTGATAGCGGTCGCGGTCGAGGGAGGCGGTGGTCGAGGCAAAATTGGGAGTGTAGCTTCGCTCGATGTAGGGCGGCAGCGGAACTTCGCCGATGCGATTGGCCAAAGCTGTGACCGACTCGCCGTTGAGGGTGGCGAACCGGACAAAAGCCGAGCCGTCGGTTTCGCGCGACACGATCTCCGCTTGGAAGGTCCCGGCGACGTCTGCAAACGTCGCGCCGACGACCAATTTTTTTCCGGGTTTGATCAGGCACTGCCACGTGGTGGCGGCATGACCCTCTCTGGGGCGCAACAGGAAACATTCGACCTGTCCGCCCGTAGGCCGGCGGGCGTGGAGTCGGGCTGGGAGCACGGAAGCGTTATTCCGAAAGAGGGTGTCGCCGGCGCGTAGGAACCGCGGGAGGTCGGCAAATGTATGGTGCGAAAGTGTGCGGGTAGCGCGGTCGATGACCATCAGGCGCGATCCGTCGCGGCGAGCGGCGGGAGTTTGCGCGATCAGATGAGCGGGCAAGTGGTAGTCGAAAAGATCGGCGGAGAGCGGCGGCACGAACGGCAAAATGAGGCTTGCCCTTGCAAGGGTGGCGAGTTTCTTCCGCTCTTCGCGAGCCTGTCCGCCGACATAGCTCAGTTGGTAGAGCAGCTCATTCGTAATGAGCAGGTCATCGGTTCAAGTCCGATTGTCGGCTCCAGTTCTCCGGAGATTGCGGAGGTGACGGTTTAGTTGTCCGCGATGCGATCGTCGGCAAGGCCGCCCTGAAGCTTTCGACGAAGCTTGATCTGCCCGATATCGTGGCGCAGCGAACGATTGAAGAGTTCAAATCGCCGGCTGACACTCAGGGTTTCAAGTAATGTCTGCTTGAGGGCCGGATTCTCGCAGAGATTAAACGCCGCAAGGTCGACGAAGGTTTCGGGGTCCGAGACGGTCTTGAGGAAGGCGGTGAGTTCAGCCGCTTCGGTTTCGGCGAGCTTGAGTTTGAGACCGATCAGTCGGGTGAGTTCTCGACGCAACCGTTCGTTTTCTTCGATGGTTGCTCCGGATTCGCTGACCAAGGCGCGAATCCGGATGCGCCGGTAAGGGTCTTCGGTGATTACCTCGTCGATTTCGGCGCGGCAGAGACCCTGCAGAAGAAGATTGGAGGTGCCATTGTCGTTCTTCTGGCAGGCGCGCACGATGCCAATGCCCACCACGCGATGCTGGGGCTCGATTTTGCCGGGCTGGCCGAGCTGCCGTTGATCCAAACCGGCAATGGCGAAGATGCGGTTACTCGCTAGGACATCGCGAAGCATGCGCCGGTAGCGAGGCTCGAAAATATGCAGCGGAAGCAGGGCTTGGGGGAAAAACGCAACGTTGGGCAAAGTCATGACCGGCACTTCGTCGGGCACTGTAATTTCCATTTCCATGAGGCAAGACTAGCACGAGTAAGGTTAAACACAACTGAGACGCAGACTGTGCCGCGGGTGTGCCAGTTATTTATACGGGTGGGCCAAACTGGCGTGTATTCCGATGCGCAGGGAGCAGTTTATCGCGGAGGGTATTGTGTTAAAAATTGAAATGCAGAAGTTTAAAATATCATTACGGCTCCGGGCACGTTCGTTGCTTAGCGGAGACCATGAGCAGAATTCTTGGCATTGATCTTGGTACCACCAATTCGTGTATGGCGGTCATGGAAGGCGGGGAACCCGTCGTGATTCCGAACGCTGAGGGTGCGCGCACCACCCCGTCGGTGGTTGCTTTCACGAAAACGGGGGAGCGATTGGTCGGTCAAGCCGCCAAGCGGCAGGCCATCACCAATCCTCGGAATACGGTTTTCTCGGCCAAAAGGTTCATCGGCCGGAAGCTCACGGAGGTGGGTGAAGAGTCAAAAAATATGCCGTACAAGGTGGTAGCGGGGAAAAACGGTGACGCTTACATTGAGGTCCAGTCGGGCGACAAGACCGAGCAATTCGCGCCGCAGCAGATCGCGGCCTTTGTCCTCGGGAAGCTGAAAGCCGACGCCGAAGCTTATCTTGGCGACAAAATCACCCAGGCGGTGATCACCGTTCCGGCCTATTTCAACGACTCCCAGCGCCAGGCGACCAAGGATGCTGGGAAGATCGCCGGCCTCGAGGTGCTTCGGATCATCAACGAACCGACCGCCGCCTCCCTTGCTTACGGTCTCGACAAAAAGAAGGACGAGAAAATTTCCGTGTTCGATCTCGGTGGCGGCACGTTTGACGTTTCGGTGCTCGAGATCGGAGATGGCGTTTTCGAGGTGAAGTCCACCAACGGTGATACTCATCTCGGTGGCGATAATTGGGACGAAGCGCTCATCGGCTGGTTGGTCGATACCTTCAAAAAAGAGAACGGGATCGATCTGCGTAAAGACCCCATGGCCCTCCAACGGCTCAAGGAAGAGGCGGAGAAGGCCAAGATCGCCCTCTCCTCCACGCAATCCGTGGATATCAATCTTCCCTTTATCACGGCCGACGCTTCGGGCCCAAAGCACCTCAATGTGCAGCTTAGCCGCGCCAAAATGGAGCAAATCTGCGAGAGCCTTTTTGAGCGTTGCATCCAGCCTTTTAAAAACTGCCTAAAAGACGCCGCACTCACCTCCGACAAAATCGACGAACTTGTGCTCGTCGGCGGGATGACCCGTATGCCCAAGGTCGTCGAGATCGCGAAAACGCTGGGCGGGAAGGCTCCGCATCAAGGCGTGAATCCCGACGAAGTCGTCGCGATCGGCGCTGCGATTCAGGGCGGAGTCCTCAAGGGCGAAGTCCGCGATGTGCTCCTGCTCGATGTCACCCCGTTGACTCTCGGAATCATGACGGCGGGCGATGTGTCGACCGCGATGATTTCGCGCAACACCACGATCCCTTCCAAAAAGACCCAGACTTTTTCGACTTACAGCGACAACCAGCCCGGGGTCGAAATCGTCGTTCTCCAAGGCGAGCGCTCGATGGCCAAAGACAACAAGAACCTCGGCACCTTCAAGCTCGATGGCATCCCCCCCGCGCCGCGCGGAACTCCCCAGATCGAAGTCACTTTCGACATCGATGCGAATGGCATTCTGCACGTCTCGGCCAAAGACCTCGGCACCGGTAAAGAGCAGAAAATCACGATTCAGGGTTCCTCCGGCCTCTCCAAAGACGAAGTCGAGAAGATGACGAAAGAAGCCGAGCTCAACGCGGCCGAAGACAAAAAGCGTCGCGAGGCCGTCGAGACGAAGAACCAGCTCGACAGCACGATCTATCAGCTTGAAAAGACCCTCAAAGACTCCGGCGACAAACTTCCGGCCGACAAAAAATCCACGATTGAAGCAGCCGTTGCGGACGCGAAGAAAGACCTCGAGAGCAACGATGGCGACCGGATGAAGGCCGCGATGGAAAAGCTCTCCAAAGTGGGAGCTGAGCTCTACGCCGACGTCGCCGCCGCGGCCCAAGCAGCCGGCGCTGCCGGTGCGACGGAGGCTCCCGGTGCCGACGCGCCGCCACCCGCGGGCGGTTCGGCCAAAAAGGCCGAGAAGAAGGCCGACGTGGTCGATGCTGACTTCGAGGTCGTCGACGAAGACAAGAACAAGAAATAATTTTCAACCCACGGTGCAGCGTTGCGCTCAATTGCGGACGGTGCGTTGTGTTGAAATCCACAGCCCAAAATCAACCTTCAGCCCAAAAACAAAACTAATATGGCCAAAGTAAAAATCAAACCCATCGGTGATCGCGTTCTCGTGAAACACCTCGAGGAAAAAGAGCAGGTGCGCGGCGGGATCATCATTCCGGATAGCGCCAAGGAAAAGCCACAAGAGGCCGAAGTGATCGCACTCGGCACCGGCAAGAAAGATGAAAACGGCAAGCTCTCCACCTTCGAAGTGAAGGTCGGCGACAAGGTCCTCATCAGCAAATACGGCGGCACCGAAGTCAAAATCGATGAAGTCAAATACACGCTCGTCCGTGAGGACGACATCCTTGGCGTGCTCGTTTGAGCCCGATTTCCATCAGCAAAATTAACTTTTA
This sequence comes from Opitutus sp. GAS368, assembly GCA_945869845.1. Classification (GTDB taxonomy): domain Bacteria; phylum Verrucomicrobiota; class Verrucomicrobiia; order Opitutales; family Opitutaceae; genus Tous-C4FEB. The sequence continues at coordinate 4,940 of CAMBRG010000047.1, forward strand.
GAAAACTTACTTAAAAACACATGCCTGCTAAACAACTCCTCTTCGACGAGGCAGCTCGTCAGAAAATCCTCCGCGGCGTCGAGCTGCTCTCCCGCGCGGTCAAAGTGACCCTCGGGCCCAAAGGCCGCAACGTCGTCATCGACAAGAAATTCGGCTCCCCAACGGTTACCAAGGACGGCGTCACCGTCGCCAAGGAAGTCGAACTTCCAGATCCCTACGAGAACATGGGCGCACAGATGGTGAAGGAAGTTGCTTCCAAGACCTCCGATAGCGCCGGCGACGGCACCACCACCGCCACCGTGCTCGCCGAGGGCATCTACCGCGAGGGTCTCAAGAACGTCACCGCCGGGGCCAATCCGGTCTACTTGAAGCGCGGTATCGACAAGGCCGTTGAGGCCGCAGTCGCCGAGCTCGCACGCGTTTCCAAGAAGGTCTCCGACCGCGAGGAAATCCGTCAGGTCGCGACCGTCTCCGCCAACTGGGACGAGACCATCGGCGACATCATCGCCGACGCCATGGACAAGGTCGGCAAAGACGGCACCATCACCGTCGAAGAGGCCAAGTCCATCGAGACCACCCTCGACGTCGTCGAAGGCATGCAGTTCGACAAGGGCTACCTCTCGCCTTACTTCGTCACCAACGCCGAGAGCCAGGAAGTCGCTCTCGAGGACGCCTACGTGCTGATCCACGAGAAGAAGATCTCGAACCTCCAGGAGATGCTCCCGCTGCTCCAGACTGTCGCGAAGAGCGGCAAGCAGCTCCTGATCATCGCCGAAGAAGTCGAGGGTGAAGCCCTCGCCGCTCTCGTGGTGAACAAGATCCGTGGCACCCTCAATGTGTGCGCCGTCAAAGCCCCTGGCTTCGGCGATCGCCGCAAGGCCATGCTCGAAGACATCGCGGTCCTCACCGGTGGCAAATGCATCACCGAAGACCTCGGCCTCAAGCTCGAGAACCTCACCCTCGCCGATCTCGGCAAGGCCAAGCGCATCGTCGTCGACAAGGAGAACACCACCATCGTCGAAGGCGCTGGCAAGTCCTCCGACATCCAGGGCCGCGTCAAGCAGCTCCGCCGTCAGATCGACGAGACCACCTCTGACTACGATCGTGAGAAGCTCCAAGAGCGTCTCGCCAAGTTGGCCGGCGGTATCGCCGTCATCAACGTCGGCGCCGCTACGGAAGCCGAGATGAAGGAAAAGAAGGCCCGCGTCGAAGACGCTCTCCATGCGACCCGCGCGGCCGTTGAAGAAGGTATCGTTGCCGGCGGCGGCGTCGCTCTCCTCCGCACCATCAAAGCCATCGAAGCCCTCAAGCTCGAAGGCGACGAGGCGGCCGGGGCCCAGATCGTGCGTCGCGCGATCGAACACCCGATCCGTGCGCTCTGCGCCAACGCCGGCGTCGACGGCGGCGTTGTCGTGAAGGAAGTCCTCAGCTCCAAGGGTAACGTTGGTTACAACGTCGCCACCGATAAGTTCGAAGACCTCGTGAAGGCCGGCGTGGTTGACCCGACTAAGGTCACCCGCACCGCGCTGCAAAACGCGGCCTCGATCGCCGGTCTCCTCCTCACCACCGAGTGCATGATCACCGAGATCCCGGAGAAGAAGGAAGCGGCTGGCGGCGGCGGCCATGGTCACGGTCCCGGCGGCGGCATGGACTACTAATCAGTCCGTTCCACGCTGATCCTGCGATCACGCTTCGGAAACACTTCAAGGCGCCCCGCTCAGAGCGGGGCGCCTTTTTTATGCTCCCCTCCGGCGCAGCGGTGCGATAGGCCTGCGGTGCCCGGTCAATCTTTTGATCCCCGGGCGCGTCCGATGAAAATCTTCACCGTTAGCCGGGTTGCAGGGTTCATGTGCTTGTGGCTCCTCTCCGCCTTGGTCGCGACCGGCGCGGAGCCGGGTCCGCTTCAGCCCGAGGCGGCCCGGGAGCGAATGGTGCTTTTGCGCGGCCAAGTCGCCTACCACGACGAACTCTATTATAAGAAATCCGCACCCGAGATCACCGACGCCGCCTACGATGCCCTGAAGCGCGAGCTCTCGGTTTTGGAGCAGCAATTTCCCGCTTTGGTCGCCGGGATATCACCCACGGATTCACTCGGCGACGACCGCAACGGCACGTTTCAGCTCTATCGCCACCGCGAGCGGATGCAGAGTCTAGCCAAGTCTTATACCGAATCCGAACTACGCGGTTTTAACGCTCGGCTTGAGCGGCAACTGCAGCGGAACGACCTCGTTTACACCATCGAACCCAAATTCGACGGCCTCGCCGTGAGCGTGACTTACGAGCGAGGAAAACTCGTTCGTGCCGTCACCCGCGGCAACGGTATCGAGGGTGACGAGGTCACGGTGAACGCACTCACAATTGCGGATCTACCGCGCGAGCTGAGCGCGAAGGGCCCGGACGGCTTGGCCAACCCGGTGCCCGATGTGATCGAGCTGCGCGGAGAAATTTATCTGCCTTGGGCCGAGTTTAAGCGGATCAACGTCGAGCGTGAGGCGGCCGGAGAGGCGCCGTTTGCCCACCCGCGCAACGTGGCCGCCGGGACGTTGAAGTTGTCCGATCCGCGCGAGGTCGCACCGCGGAAGCTTGCGCTTGTTCTCTACGGCTGGGGTGCCTGGCTGCCGAGTGCGGGGCTGCCAGTTTCGCAGCGGGCGTTTCACGCCCAAGTGCGCGCGTGGGGCTTGCCCGGTTTGGCCGGATATTCCGTCGGAAGGAGCGCCGATGAAGTGTGGGCCGCCGTGCAGGAGTTTGACCGCTTGAGGCCGGGGTTGGCGTTTCCCGTCGATGGCGCGGTGGTAAAACTAGACGCCGTCGCGCTGCGCGCCGAAGTGGGTGCGACCGAGCACGCGCCGCGCTGGGCGACGGCTTACAAATTCGCTCCTGACCGCGCTGAGACCCAACTGCTCGCGATCACCGTGCAAGTGGGGCGCAGCGGCGTGCTCACCCCCGTGGCTGAGTTGTCGCCGGTCTCGCTCGGCGGGGCCGTGATCAGCCGCGCTACCTTGCACAACGCCGACGAGATCGCCCGCGGCGATTTTCGGGTTGGAGACTTTGTTTATGTCGAAAAAGCGGGTGAGATTATCCCGGCCATCGTCGGGGTGAATGTCGCGCGTCGGGCGGCGGCCAGCCGGCCGTTTCAATTCCCCAATGCCTGTCCGTCCTGCCAGGCCGCCGTCGTTCGGGTAGCGGGCGAGAGTGCCGTGAGGTGTCCGAATTCGGAGTGTTCCGCGCAACTGCGGCGGCGCGTGCAGCATTTCGCTTCTGAGGCGGGCGTTGAAATCGAAGGACTGGGACCGGCGTTGATCGATGCGCTGGTGACGAAGGCCCTGATCAGGGAATTGCCCGATTTGTATCGTTTGCGTCGGGCTGACCTCATCGGTTTACCGGGGGTGGGTGCGACGTCGGCGGACCGGCTCGTGGCCTCGATCGAGCGCAGCAAGCGGGCGGAGTTGTCGCGGTTTATCTACGGCTTGAGCTTGCCGCAGATCGGCTCGGTTTCGGCCCAAGCATTGGCGCGCCGGTTTCGGTCATTGGGCGGGTTGGCCTCGGCCGATACGTCGGAGTTCGCTGAGGTGCTGGGCCCGTCGGCGGCGGCGGCGTTGGCGGCGTATTTTCAGTCTTCGCGGGTTCGCGTCACGATCGCGGAGCTTTTGGCGCTGGGCGTAGCGCCGGTCGCATCTTTCGCCACCTCGACTTTGCTGGCCGGCAAGACGTTCGTGCTCACGGGGACGTTGCCCAGTTTCACGAGGGCGCAGGCCGAGGCAAAAATCGTGGCGGCGGGAGGCAAAGTCACCGGTAGCGTCAGCCGGAATACCAGCTATGTGCTGGCGGGCGAGGGGAGCGGCGCGAAGCTCGATGCGGCGCGCGCGTTGGGGGTGGCTGTGATTGAGGAGGCGGCGTGGTTGACGTTGATCGGTGAAAACTAGACTGGCGCTCGGCGGGTGAAACGGTTTGGTGCGGGCATTATGGAGATCATTTTTCTCGGCACCGGTACCTCTCAAGGCGTGCCCATGATCGCCTGCGACTGCGCGGTGTGCGCGTCGCCTGACCCGCGAAACAAGCGTACACGCGCCTCGGTCCATATCGTGATGGACGGTCTGCACCTCCAAGTGGACGCGGCGCAGGAGTTCCGTCTCCAGTGTCTGCGCGAAAACATCCGGCAACTTGATCTTTTCATCCTCACCCACGGGCATACCGATCACATCACGGGGATGGATGACCTGCGCCGGTTCTGTGATCTGCTCGGCGGTTTAGGTCTCACCGTTTATGCTACCGACGAGGGGATCAGCCGGGTGATTGCGATGTATCCCTACGCGATCATGGAACGGCCCGTAGTGAAGGGTTACCCGGCGTTTAAGCTCCAAGAGCTGCCGCCGTTGCTCGAACTCCCGCAAGGCACGATCCAGTCCACTCTGCTCCCGCACGGCGGGGTAAACACCCTCGGGCTGATTTTTACCGAGCGCAGCAGCGGGAAAAAATTGATCTATTACACCGATTGCAAACGCGTGCCGCGCGAGGCCGTCGAGTTGGCCCGCGGAGCCGACCTCGTCGTGCTCGACGGGCTGCGCCCGCTCCCGCACCCGTCGCATATGAGCATTCCGGAAGCGATTGCGGTCGCCCGAGAAATCGCCGCTCCACGGACGTTACTCACCCACCTGACTCACCTGAGCGACCACGCGACGTTGGCGGCCGAGCTGCCCGCCGGCATTGAGCCGGCGCACGACGGACTGCGGATTTCGCTCTGAGGGCGATGAAAAGTGCGGCGCTCTCGGTCGCCAGCGCCTAGCCTGCCCGAGCCACAAAAAACCCAGAAATTCGCGCTCGCTTTAATTCATACTGACTTAATGTAGTATGGAATAGTCTTTAAATGAAACTCTCCAAGAAAGGCGAATATGCCCTCCGCTCGCTGATCAACCTCGGCCTCGCCGCTGAGGTGAAGCGAGACTTGGTGCAGGTTTCCGAGTTGGCTGAGAGCGACCAACTCCCGGTGAAGTTCTTGGAGCAGATCATGCAGGTGCTGAAAGAGGCCGGTCTTGTCGCCAGCGTGCGCGGCAAGTTTGGCGGCTACCGCCTCGCAAAGCCTGCCCGCGAGATCACCATTGGCCAAGTCGTCCGCCTCATCGATGGCCCGCTCGCCCCCATCGGTTGCGTGAGCCAGTCGGCCTATGAGAAATGCACCTGCCCTGACGAGGCTCACTGTGGCCTGCGGATGTTGATGCTCGATGTGCGCAACGCCATCGCCGGTATCCTCGATCGCTACACGCTCGCCGATGTCGTCGAGATCACGCTCCGCAAGCTCCGCCGCGACGATGTCCCTCTCCCGTTCTCGGCCGAGGCCGAGGCCGCCGCGTCGTCTGCGCGTCTGCCCGCCCGGCAAGCCCGAAAACTCGCCCGCCGCGCCGGCAACGTGCGCGTCGATGAAACCGAGGGCGTGCTCCACCAGTTGCTCGGCGAATACAGCATATGACTGCGTTTTGGGTGAAATCTTTGCCGCTTTTTCTCTGCCTCTTGCTGGTGAGGCTGGAGGTGCGCGCTGAACGGGTCACGCTTCGCGTGGGCTACTTTCCCACGATCACTCACGCGCAGGGTGTGATCGGCGCGCACACCACGCGGGAAAAAAAGGGGTGGTTTGAGCAACGCCTCGGCCCCGACATCGTGGTCCAATGGTTTCCGTTTAACGCGGGTCCCAATGCGATGGAAGCGATCTTCGCCGGCTCGATCGACCTCACCTATGTCGGCCCCAACCCGGCGCTCAACGCCTACATCCGCTCCCGTGGCGACGAGATCCGGGTGCTCGCCGGCGCCGCCGAGGGCGGGGCTGCGTTGGTCGTGCAGGCCAATGGTCCTTTGAGACAGCCCGCAGATTTTAAGGGGCGTCGTATGGCTACGCCCCAGCTCGGCAACACTCAGGACGTCGCCGCCCGGGCTTGGCTAAAGCAACAGGGTTTTAAGGTCACGCTCACCGGGGGTGATGTCGCGGTCCTGCCGACGGCGAACTCCGAGCTGTTCCAGTTGTTCAAAGCGGGAAAAATCGAAGCAGCGTGGACCGTGGAACCTTGGGTTTCCCGGCTCGAAATTGATGCCGGCGGTAAAGTTTTTATCGAGCAGAGCGATGCCGTAACCACGGTCCTGGTCGCGGCGGTTCAGTTGCTCAAGGCCCGCCCGGAACTGGCCTCGCGGTTTTTGGCCGCCCACGTTGAACTGACGGCGTGGCTGGGCACGCACCCGACGGAGGCGCGATCTCTCGTCCAAGCGGGGCTCGCCGCCGAGACTCGGCGTGAGGTTCCGGCCGCGCTAATGGAGCGGGCGTGGGGTCGGCTCCGGTTCACGGATCGGGTCGCCCAAGATCAATTTACGGCGCTGGTCGGGGATGCCCAGTCGGTGGGATTTCTCCGTCAAGCGATCCCGCTGGACCGGATGTTTGGAGGTAAACCATGAGCCTCTCGGATGAGGTTTCGGTCGAGAGACCGGCGGCCAAACTGTCGATCAGGGGCGTGAGCAAACGCTTCGTCTCCGGCCAGCGCTCGGTGCATGCGCTCGATGATGTTTCGTTTGATGTAGGCGAAGGGGAGTTCGTGTGCCTGGTCGGTCCCAGTGGCTGCGGGAAATCTACGTTGCTCAATCTCGTGGCCGGATTGGACCTGGCGGATTCGGGCCAGATCTCCGCCGACGGCATCCCGATCAATGCTCCGGGGCGTGATCGGATGGTGATGTTTCAGGAGGCCGCGCTATTTCCGTGGCTCGATGTTTTGGGCAATGTGATGTTTGGACTCCATCGTAAACCCGGCCTCACCGACGCCGAGCGGCGTGAGGTCGCCGAATTCTACCTGCGGCTCGTGGGCTTGGAAAAATTTCACCACGCCTTTGTGCATGAACTCTCGGGCGGGATGAAACAGCGGGTAGCCTTGGCCCGCGCGCTCGCCCCGAATCCGCGCGTGCTGCTCATGGATGAACCCTTCGGCGCGCTCGACGCTCTGACGCGTGAACAACTTTACGGCGATATTCAGCGGATCTGGCAGCAGCGAAAAAAGACCATTGTTTTTGTGACCCACAATGTGCGCGAAGCCGCGTGTTTGGGTGACCGGGTGGTGCTATTCTCGCCCCATCCGGGTCGAATTCGCGAGCAGTTCAAAATCGATCTGCCGCGGCCCCGCGATATCAACAGTGTCGAGCTCGCCCGTCATGCGACGGCGATTACCGCGGCGTTGAAGAACCACGTGCGGCCGGAAGCGGAGGTCGCCGAATGAAACGCGTTGGCCTCGCCGCTCTTTTCTTCGCCGCGTTGTTTGTCGGCTGGGAACTGCTTTACCGATCCGGGTTTTGGTCGCCGGTGCTGCTGCCTTCGCCGCTGGTCGTGGGCCGGTATTTGTGGGAGGCGACGGTTGATGGCAGTCTCCTGAGTGCGACCCTAGTTACGGTCAAACGCCTGTTCCTCGGCTATGTGTTTGGCCTGCTGTTGGGCTTGCCGCTCGGTCTGCTGACGGCCCGGTTTCGGGTGCTCGCGGATACGCTCGGACTCCTAGCGTTGGGGCTCCAAGCGTTACCCAGCGTCTGCTGGGTGCCGTTGGCGCTGTTGTGGTTTGGTCAGACGGAGGCGGCCATGTTCTTTGTCGTCGTGATGGGCACGCTGTGGTCGGTCATCATTGCGACGGATAACGGGGTGCGAAACGTGCCGCCGATCTACGCCCGCGCCGCGCGCACGATGGGTTCCAGCGGGCTGCATACGTGGCTCTGGGTCATCTTTCCAGCGGCGTTGCCGTTCATTGTGGGCGGGATGAAGCAAGGGTGGGCTTTTGCTTGGCGCTCGCTGATGGCGGCGGAGATTTATGTCACGATCTTGAGCGGCTTTGGTCTGGGTCACCTGCTGCACTACGGGCGCGAATTGAATGCCATGGAACAGGTAATTGGAATCATGCTCGTGCTCTTGCTCATCGGCCTGCTCGCCGACAAAATATTTTTCTCACCCTGGGAGCGCTTCCTGCATCGCCGTTGGGGCACCGCCAAATAATTTTTAACTGATAACAAATCCATCACTCCCACCCTTCACCATGGCTAAAATATACAACGACATCACCGAAACGATCGGCAACACCCCGCTGGTGCGGCTCAACCGCACGGCCGCCGCCCACGGGGCGCAGGCTGAAATTCTCCTGAAACTCGAGTTCTTCAACCCGCTCTCGAGCGTGAAGGACCGCATCGGCTTCGCCATGATCGACGATGCGATCAAGAGTGGAAAAATTACCAAAGACACTGTCTTAATCGAGCCCACTTCGGGCAACACCGGGGTCTCGCTCGCTTTCGTCGCCGCCGCGAAAGGCATCAAGTTAATCCTCACGATGCCCGAGACCATGTCGGTCGAGCGGCGTAAACTGCTCAAGATTCTCGGTGCCCGGCTGGTGCTCACCGAAGGTGCCAAAGGCATGAAGGGCGCGATTGCCAAGGCCGAGGAGCTCGCCGCCAAAATTCCCGGAGCGCTGATTCTCCAGCAGTTCAACAATCCCGCAAACCCGGCGATTCATCGCCGTTCGACGGCCGAGGAAATCTGGCGCGATACCGACGGGAAGATCGACTTCCTTGTCGCCGGCGTCGGCACGGGTGGGACGATCACCGGCATCGCCGAGGTGCTGAAAGCGAAGAATCCCGCCGTCAAGGTCGTCGCGGTCGAGCCCGATGCATCGCCGGTGCTTTCGGGCGGCACTCCCGGTCCGCACAAGCTTCAAGGCATCGGAGCGGGCTTCGTGCCTGGCGTGCTCAACACCAAGATTTACGATGAAGTGGTGCGCGTGAAGGAGGCCGACTCCGGCCCGATTTCAAAGCAGGTCAGCCAACTTGATGGCATCCCGGTCGGTATTTCGTCCGGTGCGGCGATTTGGACCGCGATCCAGCTCGCGAAACGGCCCGAGAACAAAGGGAAGATGATCGTCGCGATTGTTGCGTCGGCGGCTGAGCGCTACCTTTCGTCTTGGCTATTCGCCGACATCAACGTCGAGAGCGATTCCGTCGAGGATCTCTTCGTCGCCGCCAAGTGATTCAACTGGAAGCGAGGCGGGCTTGTCAGCCCGCCTTGGCTTGAGGCTTTTGGGGCCGCTCGGCGCGAAAGGTACTTTTGCGTCGCGTCTAGCTAACCCTTCAAGCCGTCATGCCTACGGCCATACGTTTCCTGATCCTTCGCCGCACGATTGCGGCTGCGGCCTGTTTCGCCGCGGCTGCCTCAGCCTCCGCCCGAGTCACGCCTCCGGTCGCGAAACCGGTCGAGCCTGTTGCGCTCGATGCATTCGTGACCGGCGGCCCGCGCTTCACGTAGGGCACCGTCGTCGAGTCGTCGGTGCCCGATCGACATCATCCCGGAGCGTGAAATCCGGCAGGGCGGTTACACGGCGGCGGCGAAGATTCTCTAGGCCCCACCATCACTGACCTAGCGGAACCAGCCGCCCAGATCGTTGGCCAACGCCTTGGCCACCGCGGGCAACGCTGAGGCGTATTTTGAGTTCGGCGACGATTACGGGGGGCGCACGGCGATGTCGTTCGTGCATGCCGGGGAAAACGTGATCGTGTTGCGCTCGTCCGCCACGGCTCACGGGCTGGCGGCGTTGCCCTTTGGCTACGCGATCGCGCTGCGGGCGTTATACCAGCGCCGTTTGGTTTTTATACGTTCCGTCGTAGGCAGCCTGCTTGCAGGCGCTCGGTGCGTCCGCAAGCGGACGGCCTAGAAAAATCCAAATCTCGTGTGACGTTGATATGAGTGGAGAATCGAACCGAGCGGAAATGCCGAACCCGCGACCAAAACCGGCTCGCGCTCACAGCGGCCGCGGCATCCCGGCGCGATACGGCGCACAGGGTGCGCGTAAACCCGGCGATGACGATCGAGCGGGTGACGTGGTATGCCGTGGTCGATTCGCTAAAACTCCGGCGCACGGCATCGCAGGCGAATTTTATCTTCCTCGATGCAGGCCGACCGCAGGTTGAGTGGCGAAGGCGTTGGCGGCTGAAGGCGTCGTGGCCAGCCGGACGTTTGCGCCCGATGTGGCGTGGGTGCGGATCACGAGTGGTCTCCCCGAGGAAAACGCCCGGGCCCAAGCGGCGGTGAAGCGGTTTTTAAGTCGGACTCGAAGTAGGGCGCGAACCCTGAGGCCGGAGGCGGATGGATGCTCGGCCCGGCGTGTCGGATTTCGACCAGCGAAAAAAACACACGCCGAAGGCGGCAAGCGCGACCGTTAGGCCTACGAGTTTCATGCTAACGCCGGCGGCAAGTTGGTCTTCGCCGGCCGTAAAATCGGGGAACAGGCGGGGGGCATATTCATAGGTTGGGTAGAGAACCTCAGGCGAGAAAGTGATGTAGGCAAAGACGGGCGTCATCGCGATGAGCACGCTGAACAGATAGATCATGCGGCTGCCGTAAGGGATCGGCGGGAAGGTGCGAGATGGGCTTAGAAGCGGCCACCAATAGAGAAGACCGGCGCCAAAGAACATGACATGCTCGATGATATGCACGGTCTTGTTTTGCAGGGCCCAATCATAAGCCCACGGAACGTGCCAGACGCTGATGATAAATGTATAGAGCAGTCCCGCGATCACCGGCTGGGTGATGAGCCTGATCGGCAGGCGCAGAACGGGGCGGGATAGCACGGGGTCGACCATCCAGTCGGGTAGACCGCGCAAAAACAGGATCGCCGCAGGGTAAATCAGCAACTGGTGCTGGAGCATGTGGACGACGAAGAGAAAACGTTCGCCGATCTGGTCGAGCGGAGAACCGACCGCGAGGTAGAAGATCGCCAGCGAGGAGTAAAATTGAGTCGCGTGGGCGCGGGGGAAAGGCGCGCCTGGCGCCAAGCGTGGGCGCAGTGGACCGGCAAGCACGGCGTAGAGCCAGCCAATGAACACCAGACCTCCGACGAGGTATGGTTCGTTGTGCCAGTGGCGCCAGTCGATCATGGTAAAAAAAAGGCGGCCAAGCGGCCGCCGTGAGGATGGATCAGGATCTTAAACGGAGCGGGACCTCAGGTCGGCAGCGGCAGGCTGTCTTTGACTGAGAAGATCGCGAGCAGCGCCCACACCGTGCCGGCGGAAAGAACAAGGCCGATGAAAAACAAGATGGTGCAAAACGGCTTATCCCACCGTAGGTGCATAAAATAGAAGATAACATATAAGAACTTCACGACCGAGAGTATGACCAAGCCGGTCACAATAACCCACTTGGCGAAGGGTAAATAGATACCGACGATTTCGACGCCGGTGATGACGGCCAAAAGCATGGCGACGTTCACGTAGATCTGGAATTTGCTCTCTTCTTCGTGGCCATGGGCATGGTCCGGTGAGGTGGAAACGGGGGCGCTCATAAGTAAAAATCAGAGGTACTCGATCAGGTAGACCGCGGTGAAGATCACGATCCAAACAATATCAACGAAATGCCAATAAAGGCCCATGGACTCGACGTCGATGGCGTTGGCTTCACCGAAGTTGCTCAAGGCTTTGGGTTGAGCGAAGCCAATACATACGGCGACGCAGCCCACAAAACCCGCGATCATCCAGAGGTAGCTGGCGAAATACGCCCCGGCGGTGCCGCCAGTATGCAAGGTGTGGACGACGCCCAGCACGGCGAACATTGACAGGAGGACGGCGCCGACGAGTGCGGTGATATGGAGGAAATTTTTGAACAACCAACCGAAGGTTCGTCCGGCCTCATGCGGCTGGAAGGAGCGCACATACATCAAAATCAGCCAAAACACGCCGACGGCGACATGGATGCCGTGGGTCCCGGTGAGGGTGTAGAAGGTCGTGCCGAATATACTATTCGTCAGGGTCACATTCTTGAGCTTTACGAATTCCTCGAACTCGTAGACTTGGCAGCCGAGGAAAATCGCCCCGAAGAAAATCGTGGTCAGCAGCGACCAGCGCATGCTCTTGACGTTACCCTTTTGGATCGCTGTGACCGCGAGGGCCATCATCAGCGACGACATCAACAGAATGAAAGTCGAGAACGAGGTCAGCTCGAGACTGAAGATCTGCTTGGGTGAGGGCGAGCCGGGCGCCGGATGCAGGCGGTAGATCAGGTGCGTCGAAATGAGCGCACCGAAGAACATACAATCCGAGGCGAGAAACGTCCACATCATCAGCTTCTTGTTCGGAATGCCGGTTGATGTGCTCGGATCGTGGTGGTGGTTGATAGTGCCAGCGGCGGCGTGACTGCTCATAAGTGGGAGGGCGAAAAGGTGGAAGGGAGAAGAGCGGGCGCGAACTTAGTGTTTGGCCGGTTTTTTGCCGCTAGACTCATCTCCGTCATTTTCCGGGTGAAGGTGATAGCCGCCGTTGCCTTCGAGCGCCCAGAAATAGATGCCGGCGAGCATGACTGCGCCACCGATCATGGTGACGCCGATCTTCTTGCCCCAAAATCCGGGCGTCGGGTCGTTGTCCATAACCGAGATACCGATACCGGCGATCAACATCCCGAGGCTAGCGACAAAAGGATAGATAGATTGATGCGGCATATGGATACCACCGTGAGCAGCTTCCTCTTTGGCGTGTGCGGCATCTTCTTTGGCGATTTGTTCCTTGTTCTGCTTCATGTACCAGAAGGCATCGCGCGCATGGACCGTTGGAATCACGCGGTAGTTATACTCGGGCGGGGGATTGGGTAGGCTCCACTCAAGGGTGCGTGCGTCCCAAACATCTTTGCCGACTTTCTCGCCTTTGAAGTAGGTGTAAACCATCACGGCAAAGTAGATAAAGATACCGACACCGAGGATGAGCGCGCCGACGGTGGCGATGTAATTGGCCGAGTTCCAGCCGAGGTTGCCGTCGTAGGTGAACGTGCGGCGAGGCATACCGTTCAGGCCAAGGAAATGCATCGGGAAGAACGTGATATTGAATCCGGCGAAGATGACCCAAAACGAGAGTTTACCCCAGAATTCGCCGATCTTGCGGCCGAACATCAGAGGGAACCAAAAGTGGATGCCGGCGAGTAGCGCAAACATCGATCCGCCGATCAGCACGTAATGGAAATGAGCGATGACAAAGTAACTGTCTTGCTGTTGGGCGTCGGCGGGTGCGGCCGAGTGCATCACGCCGGAGAAACCGCCAACCATGAACATCCAGACGAAGCCGAGAGCGAACATCATCGGTGTGCGCATAGAGATATGCCCGCCCCAGAGGGTGCCGATCCAGTTGAATATCTTAACTCCGGTCGGAACGGCGATGGCCATGGTAGCGAGGGAGAATGCCGCGGTGGCGACTGTGCCCATGCCGGTCGTGAACATATGGTGGCTCCATACCGAGAAACCGAGGAAACCGATGGAAGCGCCGGAAAACACGACGATCGGATATCCGAAGAGCGGTTTGCGGGCGAAAGTCGGAAGGATTTCGGAGATGATGCCCATCGCCGGGAGAATCAAAATGTAGACCTCGGGGTGGCCGAATACCCAGAAGAGATGTTGCCAGAGGATCGGCATTCCGCCGCCTGAAACTTCAAAGAAACTCGTGCCGAAGAGGCGGTCCATCATGATCTCGACCAACGCGACGGTAATGAATGGGAACGAGAGCACGATGAGGAAAGCCGTGATCAGAGTCATCCAAGTGAAGACCGGGAGGCGCATCATGGTCATGCCTGGAGCCCTCATGTTGATGATCGTGACAATGAAATTCAGCGAAGCGGCGATCGAGGCGACACCGAGTAACTGGAGCCCCATAATCCACATGTCGACCGAGTGGTCTGGCGTATAGGTTTTCGAAGTTAACGGAGCGTAGCCCGTCCAGCCCGCGTCGGGAGCACCCGCCGACATAAACCAACCGAGGTTCAGGATGATGGCTCCGGCTACAAAAGTCCAAAGCGAGAAGGCGTTGAGACGGGGGAAAGCCACGTCGCGGGCGCCAATCTGGAGCGGCATGATAAAGTTAAAAAACGCGGCGGAGAGTGGCATGACGGCGAGGAAGATCATCGTCGTCCCATGCATCGTGAACATCGTGTTGTACTGCTGCGCGGTCAGCACGGTGCCGTTGGGCGTCATCAACTGCAGGCGGATGAGAAGAGCCTCAAAGCCACCGACCAAGAAAAAGAAGAGAGCGAAGATCCCGTAGAGGAATCCAATTTTCTTGTGGTCGACGGTGGTTAACCAACTGATTAAGCCGGTTTGGGCGGTGGGTCGCCAGAAGACGGATGACTTGGTCTCTGGCGCGACGTCTTTGACTTGGAGATCTGATTTGAGGATGGCGTCCATGGAAGAAGATTACTTGAGGCTCTGAAGATAGGCGACGAGGGCGACTTCGTCCTCGTTGGTGAGTTTGATATTATTATCGATGTAACCCTTGGCCATTTTGTTGCCGGGCTTGACCGATTCGGGGTTGTGAATCCAGCGATGGAGTTGCTCGGTATTGTTTTCAAGCAGCGCGCCGGCGAGAGTTGAACGGGAACCAAAATGGGTGAGGGTGGGCCCGCTGATTCCAGCATAACCATGGCCCCGCACTTCGTGGCAGCTGAGGCAGGCCTTTTCCTTGAAGAGCGCCTTACCTTGTGCGATCAGCGCCGCGTTCTCGCCTTTTTCCGGGAACTGCTGCGCTTTCCAAGCATCGAGAGGGGACGTATCATATTTCGCGGTATGGCCGGTCTCGTTTTGCTTGAACGTGCGGAGCGAGGCAAACTGGACCTTGGGCGCGTCTTTGGTCGCAACCCGGGGCGGAGCCACGTCGCGGGCCGGGGAGGTCTGTTGAGTCAACCAGTCGTTGAAATCTTTCGGACCGAGGGCGATTACACGGAAACGCATGACCGCATGGGAGTCGCCGCAGAACTCCGCGCATTGGCCCCAGTAATAGCCGGGTTGGTCGGCCTGGAACCAGAGGTGGTTGGCGCGATTAGGGATCATATCCACTTTGCCGGCGAGTTTTGGAATCCAAAAACTGTGAATCACATCGATCGTGCGGAGATTCACGCGAACAGGACGCCCGGCGGGAATCACCAGTTCGTTGGCAGTGGTGAGGGCCCCGGCTCCGGCGATCTGTTCACTCGGATAGTCAAATTTGAACCACCACTGGTAACCGGTGGCCGTGACCTCGTAGGTATCGGCCTTGCGGTCTTCCGGCACGTCGTAGGTATACCAAATGCCTTTCAACGTTGGGATGGCGATAACGACGAGAGCGAGAACGGAAGCACCGATCAGGCCGATTTCGATGAGCGGATTGCCATGACCCTGCTCGGGCGGAATGGCTTTTTCCTCCTCGGGCGTGCGCGCTTTAAATTTGATCGATGCGTAGGCCAGCACCGCACCGACCAAAATGAAAATTACGAGGGTCACCCAGCACGTGACATAAAAAACATCCAACTGGGACTTCGCGACCGGCCCTTCGACCTTGATGGTCGATTGGTGGCCGTCCATCCGCCAAAAATTATAGTCACAAGCGGACAGCAATGAAACCGCTCCGACAGCAAGGACCGCCCGGCTCCAGTGGGCGGCGGATGAGAGGATTGTGGCAAGGCGCATAAAAAGATTGAGCAATGGTCGAAAAGTCCCGAGTCGGCGACAAACACTTTCTAGAGTTTGTCATCCAACCGGCGATTCAAGTCATAATTCTGCAAGAAAATGAACGTGGGTGGGGTAGCAGGGACTGCAATGCGGTGGGTGATGGTTTTGTTACCTATTAATCGGGCTTCGTTGTTCATAAGTTAGACGCGTCCGCCATAATCGCGAAATCATGATGATAACTCACGGTCCTGAGTGGCTCCGCTACTATTGATGATTCGCGTTTGCCAGCGCCGAAACAGGCGTCGAGGGTCGCGGGGTATGAAAAACTATCTTATTCTAGCAACATCTGTCTCTGCATTGCTTGTCTCCGGCTGCGGCCAAAAAGAGTCCGCCTCCGCTCCGGCCTCGGCTCCTGCCGTCGCATCGGCAGCCCCGGCTCCCGCCACCGCCGCTCCGAGGGTCATTGAAATCACCGCCGGTGATAACATGAAATTCAACATCACCGCAATCGAGGCGAAGCCCGGTGAGACGTTGAAAATCATCCTCACGAACATCGGTCAGATGCCGAAAGAGGCGATGGGCCACAATATTGTCATCCTCAAAAAAGGCACCGACACGGCCGCCTACGCCGCCGCCGCCACTACGGCAAAAGCCTCGGAGTATCTGCCTCCGGCTCTCCAAGACCAAGTTTTGGCGCACTCCGAATTGATTGGGCCGCGTAAATCTTCAGAGTTCCTCTTTAAGGTCCCGGCCGAAACCGGTGACTATCCTTACATCTGCTCGTTCCCAGCCCACTACATCGTCGGCATGAAGGGCGTGATCACGGTTAAATAATGTCGGCTTAAAAAACTAAAGGCCGCGCTTAAATGCGCGGCCTTTTTTGTTTTGGTGGTCAGAGACCGAGGGCGATGTGTGCCTCTAGTTTGCGGAGGGCCACCATTGGTAGAGAAAAAAGTAGACGAGCACGCCGGTGACGGAAACGTAGAGCCAAATTGGAAACACGATCCGCGCCCACTTCTTGTGGCGTTCGAACTCGCCCTTGAACGCCAGTGCGAAGGTGCGTGGGACAAGGTAGGCGATGGCGATCGCCAGAATCACATGGGTGATGAGCATCACATAATACACGGTGCGGATCGTGCCCTCCCCGCCGAATTGCGTATGAACCGCTTCGCCCGCGCCTGCCGCCATACCTTTGAGAACCTTGTGGCCCACGTAGCCGACAAGGAAAACGGCCGAGACCACCCCGGCGCTGATCATTGCGAAGCGATGAGCTGTCTTGCGGCCGGTCTTAATCAGGACGAAGCCAACTGAGATGAGTAGCGTGGCGAGAGCGTTGAGCGAGGCGTTGATCGCTGGGATGTCGTTGATTGTCATGGTGCGGCGGACTTAGAAGTTAACGATGCGGTCCGCCACGAGCGCTCCGAGGACGAGCGGCAAGTAAGCGATCGAGCAGTGGAAAAGCCGGCGCGCCGCGACATCACGACCCTCGGCGCGAAGAAACAGCACCGCGCAGGCGACAAACCCGGCGCCACCCGCCAAGGCGACCGCCCCGGACCACGCGGTGGCGAAGCCGAGTGCCCAAGGGAGTAAGCTCACGACGAGCAGGCCCAGGGTGTTGGCGAGGGACCATGCGGCGACGAAACCGCCTTTTTCATTGCGCACGGGAAGCATCGGGAAATGGACCGCCGAGTAGTCCCGTCGGTGAGTCCAGGCGATCGCCATGAAATGGGGGATTTGCCAAAAGAAAAGTATGCCGAAGAAAATCCAGCCGAGTTCGGAGACACGGCCCTCGGCGGCGGTCCAGCCGATGAGCGGTGGCAACGCGCCCGCAATCGCGCCGATTTCGGTGCTCCAACGCGACCAACGTTTCGCCGGGGTGTACCATCCGAGGTAAGCGATCATCGTGAGTAACGCGACCCCGGCACAGAGGTAGTTCACGCGGGAGAACAAAATGAAAAGCGCCCCGACGCACATCAGCCCGCCCAAAACAAACGCCGAGCCCGTGGCGACTTTCCCGGTTGGAATCGGCCGGTCGGCGGTGCGTTTCATCTGCGAGTCGGTGTCGGATTCGAGCCATTGATTGAGCACCGCCACGCCACCGGCCGCGAGCGAAGTGCCGAGCGCCACGAAGATGAGCTTTGCGGTGCTGAATTCCGGGCGGGCCGCAGCGTAGGCCGCAAGCGCGGTCAGCATCGATAACAGGCTCAACCGGGGTTTGGTGAGTTCGAAATAGTCGGAGAATTTGGCGGAGGGTGCCACGAGGGCGGGATTGGCGGTCATGGGCGGGAGGCGTTGGGCTCGGAAGATTCGAGAGCGTTGCGATGGGCGAGGCAAGCGAGGGCGAAGGCGGTCGCGAGGGTGGCCGCGCCGACGATGACGTGGGCCGTCGTGATGTCGGCCCGGCGTTGGCTCCAAATGATTGAGGCCCCGAGCAAAACCTGAACCACAAGCAGGGCGAGCAGGCCGTGCGCCAGATTCCGCAGGAGAGTCGACGCCGCCGGATCGCGGCGCACGCGCAACCATAAGATCAAAATCGCGACGGTTAGAACAACGGCGATCACGCGGTGGGCGAACTGAAGGGCGACGCGATAGTCCCAGTGCGGCGGCAAAATCGCGTGGTCGGCGGAAGAGAAGGGAAATGTCGGTATGGCCATGCCGGCGTGGTTGTGACGCATGAACACCGCAACCGTGAGTTGGACGAGCAGCAGCGCGACGCTGGCCACGGCGGCCGAGCGGACTCGGGGCCCCACCGGAACGACGCCCTCGATCCACCGGCGGGAACACCCCAGGGCGATGGCGACCAATATGCAGACGTAAATCTGGGCGAGAACGCCGTGGGGCACGCGCAACATTTGCCCCAATGACATATCGAAACCGGGCACCTGGGTCGCATCGAGCAGCACGCGTTTGCCACCGATCAGACCTTGGATGATGACGATGCCGAGCGCCCACCAACCGAGCTGCCGCAGCCAACGGCGGGCAACGGTGCGGTGGAGCCAGACGGCAAGTCCGATCGCAAAGACTCCCATCACGGTGCCGGTCAGGCGGTGCGAATGTTCGGCGAACATCGCCATATCAGTGAGCCAACCCTCGGGGTTGACCGAGCCGTTGGAAAGCGGCCAATCGAGGAACGCCATCCCGGCGCCAATCGTTGTGGTAAACGCTCCGAGCGTCACCAACACGAACACCCACACGGCGGCGGTCGTGGCAAATACCGAGAGCCCGCCCTGGTAAGCGGAGTTGCGAAGCGTGGTCGTCGAAGCAGGCATAAGAGGGAGAACGGCGAACAGAAGTCACACTTCAACTACCGGCAAACCCTTTGACAAAGTTATCCTCCGGCGAATCCGTTGCGTGATGAAATCTAATGCACGGGTATGGCGGCCGACCCTAGGAGCAGTCCTGGTGTTGGCTTTGGGTGCTTGTGGCCGGCCCGCCGCGCCGAAGTCCGGCACCCAGACGGCGGCGACGTCGGTCGAAACCGCGGCGGTAGCGTCAAAACCCGCGGCCTCGGTCAAAAAAGAGGTGGCCGAGCGCTATCCATTGACCGGTGAAATCACGGGGATCGATGCGGCCCGCAAGGTGCTCATCGTTTACCACGACGAAATCAAAGATTACATGCCGGCGATGACGATGGAGTTCATCGTGAGCCCGGGCGATCTGGCGGTGGCCAAAGTGGGTCAACGCATCCGGGCCGATCTGATTCCGAGTGAGACCGGCGATTTCCGCTTGGAGAAAATTTGGCCGGACGAAAAGTTGGCGAC
>CAMBRG010000048.1 GCA_945869845.1 Opitutus sp. GAS368
AGACCGACCTAGAGTGGCAATTGCGCAACTGGTATAACTTCACTTGGCTTTCGGGCGACCACCTCGTCGAACAGGCGATCCACAACGTCGACAAAATCGCGTGGCTGATGAAGCAGGAAATGCCCACTCAGGCCATCGCAGTCGGCGGGCGCACGGTCCCCGCCTACGGCAACACTTACGACAATTTCAGCGTCGCCTACGAATACGCCAGCGGCGTCCGCGCCACCCTTTCGTGCCGCCAGCACGACGGCGTCTACAACGAGGTCACCGACTATGTCATGGGCACCGAGGGCATTTTCTCGAATGGCCGTCTCGCCACCCAGGGAATAACCGGCAAGACCAACTGGAAATACACCGGTCCCACCCGCGACATGTATCAGGTCGAGCACGATGAACTCTTCGCCGCCATCCGCGCCGGCAAACCCGTCAACGACGGCATCAGCATGGCCCACAGCACGCTCATGGCCATCATGGGGCGCATGGCCGCCTACACCGGGCAGGTCGTCACTTGGGATCGCGCGCTCAACTCCGAAGAGGTGCTCGTGCCCGCCACCCTCGACTGGAACGCCCCGCGCCCCGTGGCCACCCGCGCCATCCCCGGCCAAACCAAGCTCGCCTGATTTTCACCATGAACCGCCGCGACTTCCTGCTCTCTTCCGCCGCGCTCGCCGCGCTCGCTCCGTTCGCCCGCGCCCAGCCCGCCTCCGTTAAAAAACGCGCGCTCAAAAAGGGTTTCATGTATGGCACCTTCGGCGGCCCAAATCTTGAAAAACTGAAAATCGCCGATCGCTTCACCCTTCTGCGTGCCGCCGGCTTCGACGGCGTCGAAGTCAACAGCGCCATGACTCAGACCGAGGTCCTCGCCGCCCGCGACCAAAGCGGTCTCGCCATCCCGAGCGTGGTCATCTCGACGCATTGGGCGAAACCGCTCTCCGACCCCAATCCCGCCACGCGCGAAATCGGCCTCGAAGGCCTCAAACAAGGCCTGCGCGACGCCAAGGCCTACGGCGCCAGTTCCGTTCTGCTCGTCCCCGCCGTCGTCACCAAGGAAACGTCCTACGCCGACGCTTACACCCGCTCCGTCGCCGAGATCGCCAAAGCCGTGCCGCTCGCCGAATCGCTCGGTGTCGTCATCGCGATCGAGAACGTCTGGAACCGCTTTCTCCTCAGCCCGCTCGAGGCCGTCGCCTACACCGACTCCTTCAAGAGCCCGATGGTCCGCTGGCACCTCGACGTCGGTAACATCGTCAACACCGGCTGGCCCGAGCACTGGATTCGCACCCTTGGCCCGCGGATCGTCAAAATTCACGTCAAAGAATACAGTCGGAAAATCCGCGACGAGAAGGGCCCCGGCGCCGGCTTCAAAGTCGATCTTTTCGAAGGGGACAGCGATTGGCCCAAGGTCCTCGCCGCCCTCGACGAGGTTGGCTACGCCGGCTGGATGATCACCGAGCAGTATCGCCCGCCCGGCCTCGAAGACGCCGCGTGGCTCGCCCAACTTTCCGCCAAGCTCGACGCCGTCATCGCCAGCTAAAGTATCGCTCTATTGCCCGCCGCCTTGCCCGTCCCAACTCCCCTCCCGCTCCCGGCCGGTTTGTCATCTATTAAGTGACACGTGTAGCGGGGCCCGATCCGGGAAAAAACCGAAGAAGTCGTTTTAAAGCTGTGCGCCACGCGTGGAAATTTGCAGCGGTCGCACTGGCCACGTTAACGGTCTCGCTCGCGCACGAGCGCCGCGAATTCGTCGAGCCTCACATGGGCACGCTGTTTCGCCTCGTAGTCTATTCCCAAGCGCCGGCCGACTCCGCCGCCCGCGCCGCCTTTGACCGCATCGCCGAACTCGACCGCACGTTCTCCGACTATAACGAGGCCAGCGAACTTTCACGCCTCTGCCGCCAACCGGCCGGGACGCCCTTCCCGGTCAGCGCCGATCTCTTCGCGATCCTGCAAATCAGCCAAGACCTCGCCGTAAAAACTCACGGCGCCTTCGATGTGACCCTGGGCCCTTTGACCCGCCTCTGGCGGGAATCCCGACGCGCCCGCGCACTTCCCACCGCAGAGGCGCTCGCCTCCGCCCGGAGCGCCGCCGGCTTCGCCCACCTGCACCTCGATCCGGCGCGGCAGACCGCGACCCTGCTCCGCCCCGGTATGGCACTCGATCTCGGCGGTATCGCCAAAGGCTACGCGGCCGATGCGGCGCTTAACCGGCTGACCCAACTCGGCTTTCCCGCCGCCATGGTCTCAGCCAGCGGCGATCTCGCCCTCGGCGATCCTCCCCCCGGCAAACGCGGCTGGACCATCGAGCTTGCGCCCTTTGGCGACGCAACCGCCACGCGGACGACTCTCGTCCTCGTTCACGCCGCTGTCTCCACCTCGGGCGACGCGGAGCAATTCGTCGAAATTGGCGGCGTGCGTTTTTCCCACATCATCGATCCCGCCACCGGTCTTGGCCTCACGCGGTCCGTCGCCGTCACCGTGGTGACTCGTCGCGCCACGGTCGCCGACGCCCTTGCCACCGCCTGCAGCGTGCTCGACCCGGTTGCCGCCCAACGGCTCACCGACGCCTCACCCGAGCCCGCGCGTCTCATCGTCCACCGCCGCGACCCCGTCGCCCTGCTCATTTCACCATGAAACTTATCGCCGGCCTATTCGTGCTCTGCGCCTCCGTCCTTCCCGCGTTCTCCGCACCGGAATTCGACCCCCAGGAACTCGCTCTCGTCCGCCAGATTCGGGAAAAAATTCTCGCCGCCGCCGCGAGTCCCACCGCCGCGGCCTACGAGGAAAAAATTCCCGACACCACCGTCACCTTCAGGCTGCAACCGATCCCGGCCGGCACATTCCTGTTGGGCAGCCCGCCCACCGAAAAAAACCGCCAACCCGACGAAGGCCCGCAAACCCGCGTCGCCCTGCCCGCGTTCTGGATCGGCCAACACGAAGTGACGTGGAGCGAATACGAAATCTTTATGTTCGCCTCCGATGCGGTCGGTCGCACCACGAGGACCGAGGCCGACGCCGTCTCGCACCCCACGAAACCCTACGTCGAAATGAGCTTCGGCATGGGCCGCGAGGGTTATCCCGCGATCAGCATGACCCACCACGCCGCATCAAAATACTGCCAATGGCTCAGCGCCAAGACCGGCCGTTTCTACCGCTTGCCCACTGAAGCCGAGTGGGAATACGCCGCACGCGCCGGCACGACGACCGCCTATTCCTCCGGCGACGATCCCGCCGCCCTCGCCGCTTACGCCGTCTTCAGCGCCGACAAATACGGCAAAGTCGGCAGCAAGAAACCCAATGCCTGGGGCCTTTACGATCTGCACGGCAACGTATCCGAATGGACCTTGGACCAATACGAATCCGACGCCTACTCCCGCCTCAAAGGCGATCCCGCTGCAGCCGCATGGGTGCGCTCGACGCAGCCCTATCCCCACGCCGTACGTGGCGGCAACTGGAGCGACGGCCCCGAGCTCTTACGCAGCGCCGCCCGGCGCGGTTCGAGCCCCGACTGGAAGATGCTCGATCCCCAGCTGCCGAAAAGCGTGTGGTATCACACCAGCGCCCCGTGGATCGGTTTCCGCATCGTGCGCCAAGCGACGATCCCCTCGGCCGAGGAGCTGTATCGCATCTGGAACAACGGCGTCGCGCTCGATCACTGAGCGCACCGAGTCGGTCAATCCACCGTCAATCCCAGCCCCTCATCCACGCCGAGGTGCAGGTTCATGCACTGGATCGCGGCGCCCGATGCGCCCTTGCCGAGATTGTCGAGCCGCGCGACCACGACCGCCTGATCGGCGTGCCCAAACACCGCGAGGTCGCACCGGTTCGTGCCGTTGGCCGCCTGCACGTCAAAAAATCCGGCGTCGAGCACCGCCTCATCGTCGAAGGGCAACACGCGGATGAACCGCTCGCCCGCATACGTCTCCGTGAGCGCGTGGTGCAACGCTGCCGGCGAAGGCGCGGCCGGTAATTGCCGGAGGGGCAGCGGCACCGTGACCGCCAGCCCTTGATAGAAATTGGCCACCACCGGACTGAAAATCGGCGGGTGCACGAGTCCGGTGTGAACGCGCATTTCAGGCAGATGCTTGTGCATGAGCCCGAGGGCGTAGGGCCGCGGACTATTCAGTTTTCCCGGCAACGGCGACTGCTCGTAGTCGGCGATCATTTTCTTCCCGCCTCCGCTGTAGCCGGTGAGCGAAAAGACCGAGAGCGGAAAATCCGTCGGTACCAGGCCGCGCTGGACGAGCGGCCGCACCGCGAGGGCGAACGCGGTCGCATGGCAACCGGGGTTGGCGATGCGTTTGCCCGTGCGAATGGCGGTGCGATACGAAGCCGCGAGTTCGGGCACGCCGTAGAACCAGGCCGGATCGATGCGGTGTGCCGTCGACGCGTCGATCACGCAGGTCCGGGGGTTGGTCACGAGCGCGGCCGATTCCTTCGCGGCGACATCGGGCAGGCAGAGGAACGCGACGTCGGCCGCATTAAGCTGCGCGGCGCGCGCGGCCGGGTCTTTGCGGTGCGCAGCGTCGATGACGAGCAGCTCAATATCCGAGCGCACGGCGAGCCGCTCATGGATTTGGAGCCCCGTGGTGCCCTCATGGCCGTCGACAAAAACCTTGGTTCTCATAGCACCGGCCAGCATCGCCCGCGCCATGGAGGTCGGCAAGACCCGAGGTGCTCCCCGGCCAAAACTCAAACCGCGCTCAGCTGCGCGATCACCGCCGGCAACAGCGCATGCTCGGCCGCGTGCACCTTCGCCGCGAGGCTCTCCAACGTATCGCCCGCCTCGATCCGCACGGCCGCTTGGTCGAGGATCGGCCCGCCGTCCACCTCGGCCGTCACCCCGTGCACCGTGCAGCCGGTGATTTTTACTCCCCGCCGAAAGGCCTGACCGATCCCATCGAGCCCCGGAAAACTCGGCAGCAAACTCGGGTGAAGATTGATGATCTTCCCGGAAAACGCATTCAGGAAGCCCGGCTTAATCACGCGCATGAAACCCGCGAGCACCACCAGATCGGCCTGCGTCGCCTGCACCGCCGCGATGAACCGCGCCTCGCCTTCGCCCTCGAGCTTCGTCTTGAACGGAGCGGGATCGATGTAGCTCGCCGGCACCCCGAAGCGCGGGCCGAGCGCAAGAATTCCCGCGTCCGGCTTGTCCGCCAGAATCTGCACGACGCGTGCGCGCCCAAGTTTACCCGCCTGCTGGGCGAGGAGAATCGCCTCGGCATTGGAGCCGCGGCCGGAACCGAGAATGACGACGCGCATAATTTCTTTTTACCACTCTGCGACCACATCCTGAATCCGCACCTCACACACGGCGTGATCTGTGCGGTGTGAAATCAAAAACGGACCACACGCGCTCAGAAACACCCGGAAGCCCATCGTGTCCACGTCGCGCCAATCGCCTTCGTGATGCGGATGGACCGCAAGCCACGCAAATTTTTCACTCAGCCGCACCTGCTCATCCGGGGCCTGTCGCTTCCAGAATTCAAACGCCGCCTGACCGAATTGAAGGCGATACCGCGACGAAGTCACAATTTGCTCGCCTGCCGTTCAGCAATCGCCGCTTCGAACTGTGCTTGCGAGACTCCCAGACCCGCGTCCATCTCAGAGTTGGCCTTTGTGATCCGCTCCCGATAGCCCGGAGCATTCACCACTTTTAGGATGCGCAACAGTTTCTCCACCTCGGCCCGTTCCTCAACCGACATCCGGTGAATTTCCTCTTTGATCTGCGCAAGAGACATGCCTGAGACGCTGCTTTTCATCGTCTCCTTGGCAAGTTCACACTTCCCCCGCCGCCTTGATCCGCGCGATCAACGCCGTCGTGCTGAATCCGGCCAAGAACGGCATGAATTCGATCTTCGCGCCGACGCTCTCCAGCGCGCCGCGTTCGCCGGGATCAAGTTTTTCCAGCGAATAATCGCCGGCCTTGCCATAGACGTCAGGCGCCAGCGCGCGGATCTCCGCCTCGAGGCGCGGCGTGCGGAAAATTAAAACCGCGTCGACGCAGGCGAGGGCCGCGAGCGCAAAAGCGCGTTGTTCTTCGGTCTGCACGGGCCGCGATGGCCCCTTCAGCGCACGCACGCTAGCATCGGCATTAAGCGCGATGAAGAGCGCGTCGCCCTGCGCCCGCGCCTGCTGCAAAAAGTAGAGATGCCCGGTATGCAACAGGTCGAAGACGCCGTTGGTGAGCACCAGTGATTTGCCGGCGGCGCGCAGTTTCGCCCGCGCCGCGACCGCTTGCTCGAGCGTGAGCAACTTGGGATTATCGAGCATCGGAGCGGCCACAGTCAGATTCGATAGACCATGCACGCGGTGGTCAGAAGAACTTTTTCGCCTTCTCGAAAAAACTCTTAGAAGTCGGTTCAGCCGCATCACCGCTCACGCGGGCGAACTCCTCGAGCAAGCGGCGTTGGTCCGCCGTGAGCGAGGTCGGCACCTCGACTTGCACGCGCACCAGTTGATCACCTTGGCGACCACCGCGGAGCGAGGGCATCCCCTTTTCCCGCAGGCGGAAGGTGGTGCCACTGGCGGTGCCGGCCGGAATCTTTAGCGAGCCTTTGCCGAAAAGCGTCGGCACCTCGATGCTGCCACCGAGCGCGGCGAGGGTGAACTTGATCGGGATCTCGCAAGACAACGAATCGCCGTCGCGCTCAAAGAGTTCGTGATCCTTGACCGTGATAACGATGTAGAGATCGCCGGCCGCACCGCCCGCCACTCCGGCTTCGCCGTTGCCGCTGGAGCGAAGGCGAGAACCCGTTTCGACGCCGGCCGGGATGCGGACATTGATCTTGGTCGTCTGCGGCGTGCGACCTTCGCCGCGACAAACCGAACACGGTTTTTCGATTTTTTGGCCAGAGCCACCGCAGGTCGGACAAGCTTGGGTAAAGGTGATAATACCGCCAGAGCGGCGGATTTGACCCGCGCCGCGGCAGGTCGGGCACGTCACGCGCTTCGAACCGGGCTCGGCGCCCGCACCAGCACACCGTTCGCACGTCATCGCCTTGCGGAAGGAAATCTCCTTCTCCAGTCCGCGCGCGGCGTCCTCGAGCGCGATTTCCAGATCGTAGCGCAGGTCGGAGCCGTCGCGATCACCGCCGCTCCCGCCACCTCCGCCGCCGCCAAACATCTCGTCGAAGATACCTCCGCCACCCCCTCCGCCGCCCCCCCGACCTTGTTGGCCAAAAACTTCGCGGAAGATATCGAAGGGATCATGGAACCCGCCACCGCCGGCCGCCGGGCCGCGCGCGCCACCGCCGGGGCCTTGGAAAGCCGCGTGGCCGTAGCGATCATAGGCCGCGCGTTTTTCCGGGTCCTTGAGGGCATCGTAGGCTTCGGAAACTTTTTTAAACGTTTCCTCAGCTTCTTTATTACCGGGATTTTTGTCCGGGTGAAACTGCACGGCCTTTTTTCGATAGGCCTTTTTCAGATCTTCCTCGTTAACGTTTTTTTGGACGCCGAGTAATTCGTAGTAATCTTCCTTCGCCATAAAAATTCAGTGCTCGTTCGTAAATGTGAGGAGGAGCCGGTCAAATGACCGCCGGTTGGGCTGGGCCGCTCGAGACGACGACGGACGCGGGGCGAAGCAACCGTCCATTCAGCGCGTAACCCGTACGGACAACCGTGAGCACGTGTTCCGCCGGCACTTCGGCGCTCACGGCGTGCGAGATGGCCTCGTGTTGGTGCGGATCAAAGGGTTGGCCGGCTGGATTGATCTCCTTCAATCCGTGATTGCCGAGGGCGCTCTTCAGCTGGGTGAGCACCAGGTCGACCCCGCCGGTAAGCGTCTTGAGGTCGGCGTTCGATTGTTTGGCGGCAGCCAAACCGAGAGCGAGATTGTCGACCACCGGCAGTAAATCTTCGAGCACGCGGGCCGCGGAGAAAAGCCGGAGCTCCTCTTTTTCGCGGAGGGTGCGTTTGCGCAAATTCTCGAGGTCGGCGGCCGTGCGCATGAAGCGGTCGTAGTTGTCGGCGGCCTCCTTCTTCGCGGCCGCGATGAGCGCGGTGGCGTCAACCGCCGGCGGCGCTTCGGCGGGCGCGGACGCAGGCGTCGCGGCCGCGGCGGCGGTATCAGGAGTGGGCACAGAGGCAGATTCGGATGACGGATTCATGGCAAGAGCGGCAGACCTAACTACGGCTTCCGGGTTTCTTCAAGCCTGTCGAGAAACCCCCGGAAGACTTCACCCGGTTTATCCTCTGCGGCTTTCCGCGAGCCGCCTCGCCCTATCGCCGCCTCGTTTAGGATCCTTCTGAAATCCGGCGGCAAAAAGGGCGCGAGTTCCGCTGCGACCTCGCGCTCAGCCAAGCCACGCAAAATCTCCGGCCCAAAAAGCTGACCGGCACTCGAAATAGAGCCGAATCGTTGATCCAGCTCCAAGGCAAACGTGCGCACGCGCGGTTGAGCTGCGGCGTAGTCGGCTAACACCAACGTACCGAGCCGGAGGCGCAATTCACGGATCAGAAAGGGCGACTTCGCACTCGGCGGCCGAGGCTCGGGTCCCGCGAGGTTGGCCCGGAACGATTCAAGATTCGTCGGACCGTAAGCGCGTCTGACCAAGGTGATTTGGCGCACATCAACCGAGAGCGTGCTGATCACGAAGCGTTCACTAAAAAGGGACCAGACATCGGCATCCGCTTCGAACGCGCGCACCTGCAAGCAATCCCGCGAGGGAAAATTCGACGGATTGGTTATGACCAAGCCCCGCAGCGAAACCCGGCCCGTGAAGGGATTCGCCGCGAGGCTCGTGATTTCGGCATCAAACCCCGTGCGGTCGAGCACCGCCCGAGTGAACAGAGACGGCAGCAAGATCATCCACGCCAGCGAGCCGACCGCGCCCATGACGACCAACAGGATCATCAGTCGCCAACCGCAACCACCCCGTTGCCGATTTCGAGCCGGTCGCCTGCGGCCCGGTCCGATCATCCCGCAAAATTCTCCGTCACCAGCACAATCGAGGTCGTTTCAGCGACAAACGCGAAGGCGGCACCATACGGCAACAAGGCGTTAGTGCCGCGTTCCAGCCGTTCGCCACCGCCCTTCACCGTTCCGCTCACGACGCTGAGGATGCGCGGTTGCTCTCCGCCCGAGATGTGCAATCGCTCCCCGGCGCCCAAGACCGTGCGTTTGATCGAAAATTCCGGGCAGTCAGCAATCACGCCCGACGTCGGCGCAGCCCGGACCGGTTTCGGCTCAAAGTCTTTCCAGTCGATCGAACGCAGCGACTGCTCGACGTGCATCTGCCGAGGTTTGCCGTCGAGGCCCACCCGCCCCCAGTCATAAACCCGGTAGGTCGTGTCCGAATTCTGCTGAATCTCCAAGATGAGATTCCCCGCGTCGATGGCGTGGACCTGGCCGCTATGAACCAAAATCGAGTCCCCTGCCGCCACCGGGAAGCGGTGGACGCACGTCTCGACCGTCGCGGACGAGACGGCCTGTTCAAACTGCTCCTGCGTCACGCCGCACCTGAGGCCCACAATCAGCTGGGCTCCCGGCCCGGTGGCCGCGATGTACCAGTTCTCGGTTTTAGGTTCGCCTTTGAGTTCCCCCGCGACCGAGGCCGGCGGATGCACTTGCAGGCTGAGCCGCTCGCGGCAATCGAGCCACTTGACCAACATCGGAAACGGCTTCTCGGCCGGCCATTTTGGACCCATAATCACCGCTCCGTGCTTGGCGATAACCTGCCGCAACGTGCGCCCGGCGTGTTTGCCGTTGGCGACGACCGACTGGGCCTCCGGTCGGTCGACAATCTCCCAGCTTTCGCCGATCGGCCGCGTATCGGGCAAGGTGCGGCCCAACGCAGCTTCCAACGCTCGGCCGCCCCAGACGCGCTCTTGATAAATCGGACGAAAAATTAGGACTTCGGGCATAATGTGAATCAATGAAAGTGATTAAGGTCGGTCCGGGGCGGGGGGGGGTGTTTACGTTTGACCGGCCCGGCCGGTAGCGTGCTAGTTACTCCGACTTAGAGACGGCCAACACAAATGCGCAAGAACGAGACTTCAAACTCAAACGACGGACCCTCTTTCCAGGCTCCGCGCTACCGGCCCAACTGGCCCGTAGCCCTCACCTGCTTGCTCACCGGGGTCTTCGTTACGGTCGCTTTGTTGGCTTACGATCCGTCGCAAAGCAGCTTCATCGGGACGGGCCCTAGGCCGAAAAACCCGATGGGCTGGGTGGGCGCCGACACCATTTGGGCGTTATTGGTCAGCATCGGTGCGAGCACATGGCTCTTGCCGGCCTTTTTCGGTTGGACGGCTTACATCGCACTGCGGGCCGCCCGGCATCTTAGCGGCACCCGCGTCATTGCCATGATCATTGCGATCACCGCCTTTTCCGGCCTTTGGGCCATGGTCGATTTTTTTAAAATCAGCGATTATTTCCAGCAAGGCGCCGGTGGCGTAATCGGCACGACCATCTACACGAAACTCCTGGCCGACGCCCTCGGCAGTTTCGGCTCGGCCATGCTTCTGGGCACGATCTACGTGATCTCGATGCTCTTTATCTTCACCCGGGATATCGGCACCGAGATCGACAAAATCTTCGCCAGTTTCACCGCGTGGCGTGAAGCTCGGGCCATAGAAAAAGCCGCTTTGGCCGCCGAGAGCCGGAAAGCCCGCGAAGAACAAGCCAAACAAAGAGCCGCCGGGGGCGCTGCCGGCGTCAGCGCTCGTGATCCCGCGCGCCTCACACCGCAAAACATCAGAGACGCTGACAACGAGCCCGTGGGGCCGAGCGGCGGCAAGAAAACGTTTGCCGCCAAGTTGGGCGACGACCCCTTGGCTAAGCCTCGCGTGCGGATGTCCCCTCTGCCCGAAAGCGTCGAGGCGCCCGCAGCAAAACCACTGGCTGTGCCCGCGCCTCCGCCCCGAGCCCTTTCGCGCACCCCTCAGGCCGCGCCTGCGCCCGTTCCGACGATGGGAGAACTCGCCGAAACAGCCATCGATGTCCGCCCGCTTACCGTCGCGACCACCGGAAAATTCGAGCTCAATATCGTCAAGTCCGAGGAGCCCAAGAAGGCCGCCAAAATCAATCTGCCGCAAAGCGACGACAAAACTTACGAGTTCCCTCCCCTCTCCCTGCTCAAGGAGCAAGCCAAGCCCGACTCGAGCAACAGTGAGCTCGAGCACCGCGCCAACGCCGAGAACCTGCTCCGAATTTTGGGCGAGTTCGGCGTGGAAGTCACCCTCGGCGAGATCCACGTCGGCCCGGTCATCACCCGTTACGAAGTTGTGCCCGCCGCCGGCGTGCGCGTCGAAAAAATCGCCGGCTTGGATAAGAATATCGCTCTCGGCATGAGGGCACAGTCCGTTCGTATTCTCGCGCCCATCCCCGGCAAAGCCGCCGTCGGCGTCGAGGTCCCCAATCAGCATCCGACCGCCGTCGGTATGCGCGAGCTGCTTGAGAGCGAAGATTGGGCCAGCGCCAAGGCCGAGATTCCCATCGCCTTGGGCAAAGACGTCTCCGGCGCTCCGCTTATCTCCGACCTCGCGAAGATGCCCCACTTGCTCATCGCCGGCGCCACCGGTTCGGGCAAATCGGTCTGCATCAATTCCATTGTCGCCTCGATCCTTTACTCCAAGAGCCCGAAGGATCTTCGCCTCATCATGGTCGATCCCAAAGTCGTCGAATTGAAGATCTTCAATTCGCTGCCGCACATGCTCATTCCCGTGGTGACGGAGCCCAAGAAAGTCCCCGCCGCCCTCAAATGGCTTCTCGGCGAGATGGAACAGCGCTACCAACTCTTCGCCAAGGTCAACGTCCGCAACATCGTTGGATTCAACACCCGCAAACGCACCCCGAAATCCGAGAATCCTCCTCCCAGCGAAACGCAGGGCTCGCTCGAGGGGGTCGATCCCACGCTCGACGACGGCGCGGAGATTCCCGAACGCTTGCCCTACATTGTCGCGATCATCGACGAGCTCGCCGACCTGATGATGGTCGCCCCGGCCGAGATCGAAACCAGCATCGCCCGGCTGGCTCAGCTCGCGCGAGCCGCCGGGATCCATCTCATCATCGCCACTCAACGTCCTTCGGTGAACGTCATCACCGGCGTCATCAAAGCGAATCTTCCCTCGCGCATTGCCTTTCAAGTCGCCTCCCAAGTCGACTCCCGAACCATTTTGGATACCAAGGGCGCCGATACGCTCATCGGTCGGGGTGACATGTTGTTCTCCCCGCCGGGCAGCTCCCGTTTGGTCCGTTCGCAAGGCGCTTTCGTCTCCGACGAGGAGGTCATGGCCATGGTTGAATTCCTCAAGAAAAACGGCCCGCCCCAATACGCCCAGTCCGTCCAAGCTCAAATCGACCGCGCCGCCCGCGAGGAAGAAGAGGAAGACGGCGAAGGCGACGATGCCGAGGACGACATGGGCGACGACCAAGAGCTCTACACCCAGGCGCTTGATGTGCTCAAATCCACGAAGCGCGCCAGCACCTCGATGATCCAACGCCGGCTCCGCATCGGCTACAACCGCGCCGCCCGCATCATGGATCTCATGGAGGAAAAAGGCATCGTCGGCCCTGAAAACGGCTCCAGCCCCCGCGAAATCTTGGTCGATCTCGATTCGCTCTAACCCCGGCGCATTTCGTGCTGACTTCCCCTCTCCCCCAACCTTACTCAGCCCATTATGCAGACCATCGGTGAACGCCTCGAAGACGCCCGTAAACAGAAAGGCATCTCCATTCGCGAGGCCGCCGAATCCACCAAGGTTCGCGGCGAATATCTCCAGAAATTCGAGAACAACCAATTTGATCTCGGCCTGAGCGAGATTTACGTGCGCGGATTTCTGCGCACCTATTCAAATTTTCTAAAACTCCCCCCGGATCGGATTCTCAACGACTATGCTTCGCTCGGCCACGGCGAGCTTCGTCCCCGCCAACCCAGCCGCGAGGTCTACGGTCGCATGGATGTATCCGTCGCTTCCGCCGATGCCCGCGGTGATCGCGGTGCTTTTCCTGCCGCCGAAACGCCCGCCGACAATCAACGCTCGCAACCCAAGCAGTCCCGCAGCCGCACCAATCTCCCTTCGGCCCCGCTCGTGGATCCGGCATTTGCCCTGAAGGCCCTCAAGGTTGGCGGGGTGATCGTCGTCTTTCTCCTCCTCGTCTGGGTCGTCCGCGCCGTCTATCAAAGCGTCACCAGCACTGACACGGCGACGAAAACGGCCGCCCTCCCACCGGTCGTCACCGCACCCGCGGCCGAGCCCACAATCACCCTCATCGCCCTCGACCCCGTGCGGCTGAAAGTGGTTCTGGTCGCAGACGGGCGCGTGCTCTTCCCAGATACCAATTTGTCGCGTGGCCAGACCCAAGTGGTGCCAAAACCCGGCCCTGTCTTTATCACGGCCAGCGCCTTGGAGAACGTCGCCATCGAAGAAAACGGGCGGAGAACCAATCTGCGCGACCAAGGATTTAAGGGCTACGACCGCGTGAAACTCGGGCAATAGACCCACTTCCGGCACGGCGCGGCGCGTCCCAACCCTTGGGGCGCTTCAACCTTATCGCATCGCCACGGGCGGCCCCAAAACTTCCCGCAAGAGCATCGCACGGCGCAAGCTCCGCGGGTCGCGCAAATCATGCCGTAGTTCGTTGCCGGCCAAATCCCGCCGGGCAATGACCGCTTGGCCCTCGGCCACCACCGCCGCGCGCCGCGAAGCCAACACCCGCTGCTCGTGCAACGATTGTAACTCCAGCGCAAGTTGCTCCTGCCGCACCAATGAGGCTTCGAGCGTCTCGGATGCGACTTGGAACGCCGGCTCAGGCTGTTGGGTGCGCTCCGGCACCATCACCGGCGGCGGTACGTCCATCGCGGGGGGCTCTTCGACCGGCGGCGAACGGAAGGAGCGCTCTTCCTCCGGCTCCGGCATCAGGGGTGGCGGACTCCACTCGGTCGGCACCGATTCGCCCCTGCGTTCCGCGATCTTGCGCCGGATCTCTGCCCGCACTTGCTCCGCCCGCATCTCATCATCCGCGTCACCTTCGGCCATCGACGCGGGTTGCTGGCTCTTGCGCAGTTCGGCTTCTCTTTCGGCCTCGGCTTGAGCCGCCGCTTCCCGCCGCGAATTCAGCCAATAGGCCACCGCGCCGGCCACGGCGAGTATGACCTGAATATTTTTAGTGATCCATTCCATGACGGAAAGCGAGCGGGTGACTCAGCCCGGAATTCGCCCAAGCGATTCCCGGGACACCGTCACCCGTGCGATTACTTGACGCCCTCGGGCTTGGCGATGCTCTGCCGCATCGCGGAGTCGGCCTGCACGTTTTCCATTTTGTAATAATCCATTACGCCCAGCCGTCCGGAGCGGAACGCCTCGGCCATCGCCTTTGGCACTTCGGCCTGCGCACGGACGACTTCGGCCTGCATCTCCTGCACGCGCGCCTTCATCTCCTGCTCGACGGCCACGGCGGCCGCCCGGCGGATTTCGGCCTGGGCCTGCGCGATACTCTTGTTCGCTTCGGCCTGCGCCTCTTGTAGTTTCGCCCCCACGTTCTCGCCCACGTCCACGTCAGCGATGTCGATGGAGAGAATCTCGAACGCCGTGCCGACGTCGAGACCGCGCGCGAGCACGGTTTTTGAAATACTGTCCGGAGACTCAAGTACCGTCTTGTAGGTTTCCGACGTGCCGATCGTGGACACGATGCCTTCACCCACGCGGGCAATGATCGTCTCTTCCTTCGCGCCACCCACAAAGCGATCGAGGTGCGTGCGGACCGTGACCCGGGCCTTCACTTTCACTTGGATGCCGTCCTTTGCCACGCCGTCGATCGTGGTGCGGCCGCTGGCGGGATTGGGACAGTCGATCACCTTGGGATCGACGGAAGTGCGCACCGCCTCGAGCACGGATTTTCCGGAGCCCTTGGTCGCGAGATCGATCGCGCACGCGCGGTTCCAATCCAACTCGATGCCAGCCTTGCGCGCCGCAATCAGCGCCTGAATCGTTGGCACCACATTGCCGCCGGCGAGGAAATGCGCGGCGATGGTGTCGGTTGATATTTCGATCCCGGCCTTCACCGCCGTGATGCGGGCGTCGACCACGAGATTGTAGGGCACGCCGCCGAGCCGCATTCCGAGCAGATTAGCGAAACCTACGGGCGCGCCGTTGAGCTTGGCCTTCAGCCACGTGTTGATGAAAGCGAGAACAATAAAACCGATGATCAGCGCGGGCACGCCGATCAGAGCAACGAGGAATAGCGTAGGCATAGTAGGAGTTAAGTTTTGATTACAATCAGGCGAAAATTATCGAGTCCCGTGACGCGCAGAGCCGCGCCTTTGGCCACATGCCCCGCCGGGCAAAACGCCTCGTAGCGGCGGCCTTCCACGAGCACAAATCCCGTCGGCATCAGCGCAGTTTCCGCCTCGGCACTCTGCCCGATAATCGCGGCGGCAGCCACCGGCGGTTGACTGGTGCCGTCAACTGACGTCTGCACAATCATGCTTTTGCCGAGCCGCGTTTTCGGCAGCAAAATGAGTTCGATGTAAACGGTGAGTCCGAGCAAAAGAGCCGCTGCCACCGTTGCGACCGCACCTCCCGTGACACCCAGCTTCGCAAAAGCCACGCCGCACCCGGCCGCCATGGCCAGAGCGCCGATGATCCCGAGGATGCCGCCCGGTACAAAGACCTCCGCGGCCAACAGGATGACTCCGACAAAAAACAAAAGCGCGATCGCGTTCATGTTGCGGCCCTTTCCACCACGAGCCCGAAGGCCGAGCGCCCGCACACCACGACTGACGCACCCACTTCGATTGACCCCACCGTAACCGAAGCCTCGTAGCGCCGCCCGTCGATTTCCACCTGACCGCTCGGAAACAACGCCGTCGCCGCGACCCCTCGTTGCCCGATCAAGTCCGCCAATCCGCCCGCCGCCGAGGGCGCCCCGCCCGCATCTTGCGCCGTGCCGCCGATGACCCCGGTCACCGCCAACTGGTCCCAGAACCAGCCGTTCGGGATAAAGCGGATCAACGCCAAGCCCATCCCGACCGCGACCACCAAGCCAATACCCAAATTCTGCGCCGGCGCCAAAAACGCGTCACCCGACCACGCGATCGACAGCGGTTCGTTCGGCCAGAGGTCAGCCATCGCCCACACCAACGAGCCCAGCATCATGATCAGTCCGGCTAATGCCGCCACAATCACACCGGGGAAAAAAAGCAGTTCTGCAATGACCAACAAAAGCCCAACCGAAAAAACCAAAATCGGCTCATGCCCCGACAGTCCGGCGACGTAACTGCTCAAAAACACCACCCCAAGCAGCACGAAGCCAGAGATTCCCATGAGTCCGAAACCGGGCGTCTTAAACTCAATGAAGAGGGCCAAAAGACCGAGTCCGAGCAGGATCGGGGAAATTTTATTCAGGTAGACGGCGAGCCGCTCTGACCAAGTAATCTCGAGTCGCTTCACCGTGAAACCACCGGCACCGAATTTCTTGGTCAAAAGTTCATCCATCGTCTTGGCCGTGCCTGCCGAAAGCAGAGCCCTGGCCGGATCGCCATAGGTCTTGGCCGATTCGGTCGCGGTGAGCGAAAGCAGCTCGCCTTTGGACTTCAGAACTTCGCCTTCGATTTTCAATTCGTAGTCCGAGTCCACCATCGCGGAAATTACCTGTCCGCGATAGCCCTTGCCCTCGGAAATCGAGCGCAAACGCGCCTTCAGATAACTGACGATCTTCATCTTCATCGTCGCATCGACGTCCTGACCCGTGCCCGACACCGGCGCGGCCGCGCCGATGATGCCGTCGGGCGCGAACCAGATCTCGCCCGTCATCGCCGAAATGAAAGCTCCGGCCGAGATGGCCTCGTTGTTCACATAAGTGACGGTCTCTCCTGGGAATTTCCCGAGCGCCTCCATGATCTCAAAAGTTACATCCAGCGCACCGCCAGGCGTCTTCATATCCAGCACGACCGCATCGGCTTTTTCATCGATCGCTTCTTTCAACCCGCGCCGGAGGATGTAGAGCACCGGCGAAGCAATCTCGCCCTCGACCGGAATTACCACCACCCGCTTTTGAGTCGCCGATCCGGTTGGTCCCACCGGCCCATCCACCGGGGAAAAAGCCGGCGCCGGCTCCGCCCCGAGCGGGAGAGTGAGGCCTGCGACCAACAAAAGTAGGCGACGGAAACACATGGACCGTTAACCAAAGGCGCTCCGACCCGTCAGGCAAGCGCCGTGCGCATGGAGCGACCGCACGCCGTTTCCAAAAGATAACGACGACCCCCGCCGGCGGAAAAAATCCTTTTCCCCTCCGCGTAGCCCGTGCTTCCTCGCCCTATGGAAAAAATTTCCCACCTCGGCCACACGCTTACCCGGTGGCGCGTCGGCCAATCCACCTTTCTGGCTTATCCCGAACGGGGCGCGCGCCTCATGAACTGGAACCTCACGCTCGGCGACGGCTCGGTGCGCGACATTGTTTACTGGCCCGAACTCACCAGCTTGGACGACTTCGTCAAAACCCGCGGCGGCAATCCCATTCTATTTCCTTTCAACGCGCGCACGTTCGACGGCGGCGACATTTATTTTTGGCGCGCGGCCGACGGCATCCGGCGGCCCATGCCCATGCACGGCATTGCCCGCCAATCCGATTTTGCCGTCACCCGCCTAGATCCGACCGGCTTCACCGCCCGCCTCACCCCAAATGCCGAGACGCGCGCCTGCTACCCCTACGCATTCGATTTCGACGTCACGTATCGCTTCGCCCCGCTCGGCCTCACCTGTGAATTCGCTCTGACCAACCACGGGCAGGATCCGCTGCCCTGGAGCGCCGGCCATCACTTTTATTTCACCATGCCGTGGACCGAGGGCACGACCCGCGCGGACTACTTGATCCGCATCCCCGCCACCCGCCGTTACAAACAAGACCCGAAAAACGGCCAACTCCTCCCCGGCCCCGCGCTCAATCCCGAGGAGCCCCTTTCCAACCCCGCGCTGGTCGACACCTTGCACACCGCCCTCAAGAGCAACGAGGTGGTCTTCGGCGAACGCGGTCGTCCCGGCGACATTGCCGTGCGGATCGGTACCGCCAAAGTCCCGCCGCCCGACGCCACGTTCGTGAGTTGGACCCTCGAGGACACTTCGCCTTATTACTGCGTCGAACCGTGGATGGGCCCGCCCAACGCGGCCGAGCACAAGGTCGGTCTGCACTTCGTCAAACCCGGCGAAACCGCGAAGTTTACGGTCAGCGTCGCCGTGCAATAGCCGGACGATTTTTACCGTTACAAATTTCCATCCACCGCATCACACTGCTGCCATGACGCACTTTTTCTTCCCCACCGCCTTTATCGAAGGCGTCGGTGGCCTCGAAATGATGGTGATTCTGACTTTGGTCTTGGTCATGTTCGGCGGGAAAAAACTCCCCGAATTTGCCCGTGGCCTCGGCAAGTCCGTCAAGGAATTCAAAAAAGCGGCCAGCGGCGTCGAAGAGGAATTCAAACGCGCGCTCGCCGACGACGAAGCCAAGAAATACGTCGCGAATCTCCCGGCCAGCCCAAGCAGCTCCGATCCCGTCCCCGCGCTGCCGGCGCCCGAAAACTCCATCGCCGCGTCGCCCATCGAGCCCGAAATCACGCCCCCGCCCGCCCCTCCCGCCCCGCCGCCCCCGCCGGAAAAACCCCGGCATTCGGCCGACGTTTGAGGTGCTCGTGATCGGCCGGGCGCGCCGTGGGATGATTCAGCCATGAACCTTGCATCCCTGCTACGCCGGCCGGATTTCCCCGCCCTTTTCGGCGCTACGTACGCCCATGAGACGCCGCCTCTGCTGCTGATCTCGAGGGAAGGCTTCCGCTGGGAATATTGTGCGTTGCATCCCGCCGGCGCGGCGTTTTTCGCTCCGATCTTCCGTCAGGATTACACCGACTGCCATCCGTCCGCTGCTGTCGGCGGCGCAGGCCTGCCCTACACTGCTTAAACTCCGCTCAATCCCACTCCACTCTTTTACCATACCCACCGATGAATTCCTTCAATCCTCCCGTCCTCTCCGGCAACACGATGCACGTCATCGACTATAAAGTTCACGGCGACGATATGCAGTTCGTCGAGATCGAGCTCGATCCCAACGAGGCCGTGGTCGCCGAGGCCGGCGGCATGATGTTCATGGACGACGGTATCGCGATGGAGACGATCTTCGGCGACGGCTCGACCCAGAATCGCGGCTTCGTGGGCGCGTTGCTGGGCGCCGGCAAACGCCTGCTGACGGGCGAGTCGCTCTTCATGACGGTGTTTCAGAACCAGGGCGCCGGCAAACGTCGGGTCGCATTCGGCGCGCCCTATCCCGGAAAGATCCTGCCCATCCCGCTGGCCTCAATCGGCGGGGAACTCATCGCCCAAAAGGACTCGTTTCTCTGCGCGGCAAAAGGCGTTTCCGTCAGCATTGCCTTTCAGAAAAAACTCGGTGCCGGCCTCTTCGGCGGCGAGGGCTTCATCATGCAACGGCTCCAAGGCGACGGCTGGGCCTTCATCCACGCCGGCGGCACGCTCTATGAACGCACCCTCGCGCCCGGCGAAACCCTGCGCGTTGATACGGGCTGCATCGTCGCCTTCCAACCGTCGGTCGATTACGACATTCAAATGGTGGGCGGCATCAAAACCGCCTTCTTCGGCGGTGAAGGTCTCTTTTTCGCGACCTTGCGCGGTCCCGGTAAAATCTGGCTCCAATCGCTGCCCTTCTCCCGTCTCGCCGGCCGCATCGTCGCCGCCGCCCGCGGCGGCCGAGAGGAAGGCTCCGCCCTCGGTGGCCTCGGCCGCCTCCTCGACGGCGACAACCACTGAGCCCCGAAAAACAGGCCGGTCTTTATGACCAGGATTACCCAAAAAACTCTCGACGCTGTCTCAACGATCAACAGCTTAACCGACGCATCAGGAAAGAAGCCGCCCTCAAAAGCGGTTTCAGCCAACCGGGCCGGGAGCGGCCACGGTGGATCGGGCGAAAGCTCGGATGTGCGTCACCCGCAAAGGCGACGAACCACCACGCTCCCGAGGACGAAACCGATCTGATGCCCAGATCGGTTTTTTGTTTTCAACCTGCGGCACGATCGTCTCCACGAAAACTCCGCCCATGAATCTCGAAGCAAAAATCCCCAGCATCCGCGCCGGTGCGGACAACCCGAACCATCACCTGTGGAACAACCATGGCACTTGGTTCCTCCACTACACCGCCTATCCCACCCCATTCACCAAGGAGCGCATCCGCCGGTCCCTCGGCACCAAAGATGTCTTGGCGGCCCGTTCCCGGCGCGACCGTTATTTCGAACAGCTCGCCGGCGACGCCGCCAAGCTCGCACCGCCCTCGCCCAAGCAGGCCGCCGCATGAGCCCGACGGTGCGCATCATCCGCTTCGCCCGGGCCGACATCGCCGACGTCCACCCGAGCGGCGGCGAGATTATCGCGCGGGTTTACCTGAACGAGACAGCGGCGCCCGTCGGCCTCGTTCTGCGCGCGGCAGGACTTTGGGCCTATCGCTTAATCGATGGGCCGTCGCCCTTCCTCGACGGCCGACTCACCCGCCAAGACCTCGAACGCCAGATCACCCTTTTTCACCTTGGCGAAGTCCCATGCGCCCCAGCCGCCAATTACACGCCGGAGCAGCCGGAGTTCGTCGCTGCCATCTGACCGGGCCGGCGGCGAGTTCGTAGAGCGGACGGCTTCGGCTAGATTCTCCGCGACGCCCGCGCCGTTGGCGGCGGCATTGGCGAGGGCAATGGCGAGGGCATTGGCGAGGGCATTGATTGCATTGGGAGCGCCGGCTTGGACGCGGGCTTGGAGCAAGGTGGGCTCGACCGCGACCGGAGTCTGTGCCCGGGAGACGGCGAGAAAGAAATGCGTAGCCGCACGTCGCCCGAATCTTGGTCCCCGCGCCGCCCGTTTCGCGCCTTGCCGCGCCGCGGGCATTCTCGAATCATGCCTGCATGCGCCCCACCCCCCGCCGCCTGTTCTCATTAACCGTCGCCGTCGCTTTACTCGCCGCCGCGCCGTTTTCCGCCTTCGCCTCCACCGCCGAGATGGCCGCCGCGGCCAAAAAATTTCTCGCCGGCCTCGATCCCGCGCAGACCGCGAAAGCCGTCCTGCCGCTGAACGCGCCCGAGCGCGAGAAATGGTTCTTCGTTCCCATCGCCCGCGACGGCGTGCCGCTCAAGGCGATGACCGCCCCGCAACAGGAACTCGCCCGCGCGCTCCTGCGGTCCGGCCTCAGCCAACGCGGCGCCGCCCGCGCCGAGACCATCATCACCCTCGAAAACGTCCTCCGCGAAATCGAAAAGGACCCGGTCCGGCGCGATCCCTCGCTGTACTACGTCACGATCTTCGGCGATCCCGCAAAAACACCCTGGGGTTGGCGTTTCGAGGGCCATCATCTATCGCTCAACTTCACCATTTTCGACGGCGAGCGCGTGGCCATCACGCCGTCCTTCTTCGGCACCAATCCCGCCGAGGTCCGCGACGGCCCGATGAAGGGCACCCGCGTCCTCGCAGAGGAGGAAGATCTCGGCCTCGCGCTCGTAAACTCCCTCGACGCCGCCCAGCGCGCGGTTGCCATCATCGCGGCCAAAGCCCCGAACGATATTTTTACGAGCAACAAAATCCGCGTTGAGCCGCTCTCCCCCGCCGGCATCTCGGCCTCCGCCCTCACCGCGCCGCAGCGCGACCAGCTCCGCGCCTTGCTCCAACTTTATTTCACCCGCTACCGCTCCGAAATCGCCGATCCCGCCCTCGCCGCCGCCACCGCCTCCAATCTCGAGGGCCTCACCTTCGCTTGGGCCGGCGTCCTCGACCGCAGCGCCGGGCACTATTACCGCATTCAGGGGAAAACCTTCGTGGTCGAATTCGACAATACCCAGAATCAGGCCAACCACGTCCACACGGTCTGGCGCAATTTCGACGGTGATTTCGGCCGCGATCTGCTCCGCGAGCACTACGCCCGCGATCACGCCAAGAAACCCTGATCGCCGGCCCCCCCCTCGCCGTTCATCCGTCCCCGCGCCCACCGATCAAGGGCGGGTTGCCCAGTCCGCTTCTTTTAAAGAAGCTTCCGCACCGATGAAAACTTATCTGACCTACGGGTTCTACTTGGCGTTCGCGAGCGCGCTGCTCGTCTTTGCGCTCTACTTCCTCGGGCTCCACGATAGCGCCGAGAAACTAGGCACCGCCCAGACCGTTCAAACCGTCGTTGGCTTGGTCATCACGGTCGGCGGCATCGTGCTCGGCACCAAAGCGCGTCGCGCCGAAATTCCAGCCGAAGAAGCTTTCAGTTACGGGTCCGCTCTCGGCGCGGGTTTCATGATCACCTTGTTCGCCACGCTGGTTGGCGTAGGCTTCAATCTGCTCTACTCCACCGTGATCAATCCCGGCTTGACCGAGGTCATTCTCGAGGCCCAGACCGTAAAATTTGAAGCGGCCGGAATGAGCGCCGACGCCGCCGAGAAAGCAACCGCGATGGTGCGCAAGATGATGCATCCCGCCGTCCAATCGGCCATCGGCTTCGTCCTGGGTTTGTTCTTCGGCACCGTGGTGTCACTCGTCACCGCCGCGTTTCTCAAACGGGCGGCGACCGACGAGGTTGTCTCCGCCTGATTCACGACGGCCGCGCGCCGGGTTGGTCGGAGCGGCTTCAGAATGACGGCGTCACCCGCGCCGGCGCGCGCGGTCATCCGCCGACCGGCCCCGGCGGTGACACGCAACGCCAGCGGCTCCCCCGGCAATTCCCGTTGGCGCCGCCAATAACGCACGAGCGCCTCCCGCAGCACATCCTCGGCATCGGCAAGCGAGCGCGTCTACTGCCGGGCGCACCGCAATCGTTTCAGGCCGAAGCACTCAAACTAATGGGGCCCATGTTCATCTTTGGAAAAGTCCTCAATGCGGGAGCTGCGGTCATGCGCCTCTCATGCGTCACGAACGGACCCGCTTGTCTAGTCGCGCGAAAATAAATCCGACTGGCCCGAACGCCGCTTGGGTGCTGGCAAGGTGGCTACGTCACAAAGGAGACCTTTCCATAAACCTAGTGGCTGAAATTTCGGGCAACGATTCCACTCTCGCTCTCGTCAGGCCACCGCCAACACGATTTGGTTCGAACCACGCTATTCTCCTTCAAATTTCTTCATGTCGAACGCTCCCTCTTCTTTCGGCCATCGCTGGATTCTCTACACTCTGGTTGCCGGCGTTTTCGCCGGTGGCGTTTGGTATTTCGGAATCCGAAAGGTCGCCCCCACCGTATCCGCCGGCTCTCCTTGGCGCAGCAACTCCATGGCGCCGACACCCGTTCGGGCCGTGCCCACCACCAAACAAGACCTCGCGGTGCATCTTCGTGCCATCGGCACGGTCGCTCCGGTCAACACCGTCACCGTGCGCAGCCGCGTCGAGGGCCAGCTGCTCCAAGTCGCCTTCACCGAGGGTCAGGAGGTCGTCGCCGGTCAGTTGCTCGCCGAGATCGATCCGACCCCCTACCGCCTCCGCCTCGCTCAGATGGAAGGCCAGCTTCGCCAAAGCGAATCCCAAGCCCGGACCGCCCAGAACGACCTCGAGCGTTTCAAACAGCTCCACGCCCAAACGCTGATTTCATCGCAACAACTCGAAGGCCAACAGGCCCTCGTCTCCGAGCGCCTCGGCGTGCTCGCCGCCGAGCAAGCCCAGGTCGAGGATGCCCGCCGCCAGCTCGCCTATACCCGCATCGAGGCTCCCATCGCCGGTCGCCTCGGCCTCCGCCAGGTTGATGCCGGTAATCTCGTCCGCCCCGGCGAAGCCGGCGGGCTCGTTGTGATCAC
Organism: Opitutus sp. GAS368; assembly: GCA_945869845.1. Taxonomy (GTDB): domain Bacteria; phylum Verrucomicrobiota; class Verrucomicrobiia; order Opitutales; family Opitutaceae; genus Tous-C4FEB. Next base: position 23,736 of record CAMBRG010000048.1, read on the forward strand.
CCAAACCCGCCCGATTTCCGTC
>CAMBRG010000049.1 GCA_945869845.1 Opitutus sp. GAS368
CTGGCGCATGAGCGCGAGTTTTACAGCCCGGTGCGGCCGAAGACGGTCGCGGGCGGCGCGGGCGAGGAGAAAAACGAGGCGGGCGCGTCGTTGCGGCGGCTGGCGCGGGAGGGCGTGGGTTACCTGGAGTTTCGCGTGTTTGACCTCGATCCCTTCGAGGCGAACGGCGTGGGCTTGGAGGCGCTGCGATTTTTCCACGTGCTCGTGCTGGCGAGTCTGTTGCGGCCGGCGGAGCGGATCGGGCCCGGGGAGCGGGCGGAGCTGGCGGAGCGCTGGCGGTGGTCCACGTTGTGCGGTGGCCGGTGGTGCGAGTGCCGGCCTTCGCCGGGAGCGGCTGGGGAGCGGGAGATTTTGCCCCTGCTGGAGTTCATGGCGGAGATCGCGGAGCAATTGCCGCCTGGGTATGCGGCCGCGGTGGCGGCGGCGCGGGAGCGCTGGGCGGGGCGGCGCGACCGGCCGCTGGACCGCTGGCGGAGATTGGTGGCGGCGACGCCCGGCGGAGCGCTGGCGGCCGGGCTTGCGCTGGCCCGCGCACAGGCGGCGGCGGACGCGCCGGCGGCGCGAGGAGCGGAATGACGATCTTTATGGATACATCGAATTTGGAACTGTCCACGCAGGCAGTGATCGCGGAAGCGCAGCGGCGCGGGGTGGAGGTCGAGCTGCTGGACGCGGCGGACAACTTCATCGCGCTGCGGCGCGACGGCCGCACGGAGTATGTGAAGCAGGCGACGCGGACCTCGGCCGATACCTACGTGAGCGCGTTGCTGATGGAGAACAAAGCGGTGACGAAGCTCGTGTTGACGGCGGCGGGATTGCGCGCACCCGGTGGGGCGCGTTACGACCACGAGACGGAGGCGGCGGAGGATTTCGCGCGGTACGCGGGGCGGCGCATCGTCGTTAAACCTAACGCGACGAATTTCGGCGAAGGCGTGGCGCTGCTCGGCGCCGATGCCGGCGAGGCGGAGTATCGGGCGGCGGTGACGGCGGCTTTTGCGCTGGACCGCACGGTGCTGGTGGAAGAGTTCGTGGAGGGGCGGGAGTTTCGGTTTCTCGTGATCGGAGGGGCGACGCGGGCGGTGCTGCACCGCGTGCCGGCCAATGTGACGGGAGACGGGGTGAGCGACATCACCGCGTTGGTGGCGGAGAAAAACCGTGATCCGAAACGCGGCGAAGGTTACAGGAAGCCGCTGGAGAAAATCCGGCTGGGCGAGGTGGAGATGGCGTTTTTGGCCGGGCAGGGGCTCACGGCGGCGAGCGTACCGGCGGCGGGCGAGCAGGTTTATCTGCGCAAGAATTCCAACATCAGCACGGGCGGCGACAGCATCGATTTCACGGACACGATGCCGGCGGTGTATCAGCGTCTGGCCGAGCGGGCGACGGCGGCGGCGGGGGCGAACATCTGTGGGCTGGACATGATTATCCCCGATGTGACGGATGCGCGGGAGGACGCGGCGTATTCGATCTTGGAGTTAAATTTCAATCCGGCGCTCCACATCCACGATTATCCGGCGGTCGGCGAGAACCGGCGGGTGGAACGCTTTGTGTTGGACCAGATCGGTTTTGGCGCGCGGTGAGCCGGTGGGTTTGGGTCGAGGCGGCGAGTTCGGGGCGAGCGAGGGAATTGAGTCTTTCGCGTGCTGACGGCCGCGAGATTCGCCCCGAGCCCTGTCTCGGTGGGCCGGTGGCCGCATACAGGCTTGGCTGTGTTCCGAGGGCGGAAAATCTATCTGATTATCCCGATGTAGAGCTGTGCGACCTCGAGGCGGTCCTAGAATACGCCGTCGTTCAGCTCTGAGTTGGCCTGCTTCTGATGCATTCAAATCGCTCAACACCGGGATGCTGCTCACCCAGACTCCTGACCGAAAAGCCACATCGCCGATAAAATGCGACTGAGTCATGATCGGTCTCGGCGGCCAGTTGCGGATCCGGAACCTGATCGATCAATAAGCGCCCCAACCCTTTTTTTTGGTGATGCGACGCAACCGCCAAATGTCGAATAACCGTTGGCCGCCCATGATTTCTCTCGAGGCCAATCACGGCTACCGGCTCTCCCGCGATCAAGTGCAGATAGAGATGCCGATTTTCCGACGCCAAGTAGTCGTCCCAAATGCGACGGATTTTTTCTTCGTCCTGCGACCATACGCACAATTTCAAGATGGCAATGATCGGCCTACCGAGGGGGAAATTTTGCGGACGGATCATCTTTCAGCTAGATCAACTTTTGTATCGCGATGAAGAGGAGCCGAACTCCTTGGTTGAGAGAAGGCGGCGAATTGCACCGTCGTTCTCGGCAACTCGGGTGAGGTGGACCCGCCGGGGCGGCGGTGTAAGGGCAGATTTTCCCACGCGGTCACGCGCTGGGCTGCGCGGAGAGCTCGACAGGGCTCGGCGGAAACGTGCTGCCGATGCGGGTGATGGTATCGCCGTCGATGAGCAGGCCCTCGTCATCGGTGATTTCCAAAATCTTTGAGCGGCAAAGCACGCGCGCAGTCGCGACTCGGGCGGCGTAGTCGACGAAGCGCGCTTTCCAGCGGTTGGTGTGCGGCAACACGGTGAAAGGCATGAGGCGAAGCGCGTCGGTGTCTTTGCAGCCCAGTTTCGGGACCGAGGTCTCGAAGATCGGCACAGTGTTCAGGCTGCGGCCGAGGAGCAGCGCGCCGGCACTCGACCCGATGATCGGCCGGCCTGCCTCGACCATTTCCTCGATGACGGCATCCGCGCCGGTTTCGCGGACGCGTTGCAGCAGGTAATACGGGTTGCCGCCCGCGAGATAGACGAGGTCGAACGCGGCGAGGCCGGCGCTCGGCTGCGTGTCGAAATCGAAAAACTCCACCGCAGGCACGCCGACGGCGAGCAACGTGTCGCGCGCGAGGACGGCGTTGCGGTTGCGCTCCTTGAGCTTCGGCTCGGCCGTGGTGACGACGGCGGCGCGTTCGGCGCCCCGAGCAAGATTGCTGACGGCGGCCGTGAAGTGCGGCTGCGCGAGATTGGAGCTGATGAGAAACAGACGTGACCTCATTGCGGGAGCACGGGTCGGACGCGCGCGGTTGCAGCGGGAGCGGCGGCAAAGGAGGCGGCGAATGCGCAGGCCGCCAAAGTGCCGCACAGCCCGAGGGTGAAACGCATGTTGGGAAGAACGTCACCCCGCGGGGTTAAGACGCGATGAAGCCGGCGTTACGTTTCGGCGAAGGCGGAGGGCGGCAGAGGCTTGGTGAAATTGAGTTGGGTTTTGCTGCGACCGAATCCGAGGTTTTCGTAAAACGCGTGGGTGCGGGTGCGCACGATATTCGACCGCACGACGACGCGGGCGGCGCCAGCGGCTTCCGCCCATGCTTCAATCGCCGCGACCAAGCGTCCCCCGATACCGCGGCTGCGGTGGGCTTCGTCCACGACGAGGGCGAGTAGTTGGGCCGAGCCTTCGGCCTCGAGGAGCGGCAGCAACACGCCATGGGCCAGACCGGTCGGCTGACCGTCAAGCACGGCGACGAGCACGGTGTGCCCGGGGGTAAAAATCACCCGCGCGAGACGGCGGGTAAGTTCAGCCTCGGTGGCGGGATAACCGAGTTGGGTCATGAGTCGGCCAAGAGCGGGAGCGTCGGCGAGGGCCGCAGATCGAATTGTGATGTTCATCGGAGTAGTCAGCCGGCGACCGAGGGAGTCAGCGCCGGAGTCGGTCGCGTGCGCCGGTGCAGCCAGAGATTTCCGATCAGGGCCACGACTGCGCCGGTGGCGAGGACGCGGGCGACGCCGAACCGGTCGGTGGCGAGGCCGAACACAAGCTGGCCGAGGGGCAAGGCGCCCATGAAGGCCATGTTGAAAAAACTCATGACCCGGCCGCGCATCGAGTCGCGCACGGCGGTTTGCAGCCGGGTGTTCATCGAGGCGACCCAGGAAATCTGGGCGCCGCCGAGCAGCAGGAGGGCCGGGAGCGCCAAGGGGAGAGTTGGGGCGAAGGCCAGCGCGATGGCGGCGGCGGGCGTGACGAGGCCGGCGATAAAGATGCGCCGATCCAGACCGGATTGCTCGCGGCGGGAGGCGAGCAGGAGGCCGCCGAGGACGGCGCCCACGGCGGGTGCGGCGTTGAGCAGACCGAGCACCTCGGGGCCGCCGCCAAACACGCGGGCCGCGAACAGCGGCAGCAGCGCGGCGTAAGGTAACACGGTGGCGCTGGAGAGGGCGACCAAGGCGAGCGTCTGGCGAATGGCGGGCTCTTGCCATGCGTAGCGGAGACCCTCGCGCAGTTCATCGGCCAAGGGCGCGCGGGGGCCGGAGGGCGCTTGGTGCGGCGGGAGGCGGAGGCGGCGGGTGAGATGGAGGGCCGCGACTTCGCCGATGGCGGCGGCGAGAAAGCAGGCGGCCTCGCCCGAGAATACGAGCAGGGCGCCGGCGAGGGAAGGACCCAAAACGCGCGCGAGGTTGAACGACGTGGAATTGAGCGCGATGGCGTTGGGCAGATCGGCGCGATCATCGACGAGTTGCGCGAGCAGGCTCTGGCGATTGGTCCAGTCGAAGCCCTGGATGACGCCCTGAAACAGCGCGAGTCCGAGCAGCAGCGGGATACTGGTGGCCCCGGTGAGGACCAAGGTCGCGAGGAGGAGCGAGTGGACCAGCGCGGCGCTCTGGGTGGCGAGGAGCATGCGGCGACGGTCCGCTTTGTCCGCGAGCACGCCGACGAACGGGGTCAACAGCAGGCTCGGGAGCAGACTGAAGGTGCCGGCGAGCGCAAGGTAGAACGCGGAGTCGGTCAGTCGGTAGATGAGCCAACCGAGTGCGACCTGTTGCACCCAATGACCGGTCATCGCGCAGGCTTGCGCGCCGAGGAAGCGGCGAAAGTTGGTGTGCTTCAGAGCGCGGAACATGCGGCGAAGGAGGAGAGCGCGTCAGGCTGTGAACTCGGCCCGGCCGAGCTTAGGCGGCGGAGCACGGGCTTATTTCCGCCCCTCTTCCGCGTCCTGTAAATCGAACGAGGTCTGCACATCCGCGCGGTCGGACCAGTTGCGCCGGGCTTTCGCCGCGGCCAGTTTCTCCGTGTAGTCGTCGCGCCAGCCGCGCTTGGTCATAAAGGCGTTGAAGTAGAGCAGGTCGTCGGCGGAAGGGCGACGGCCGTGGGCGAAACACCACTCGAGCACGACCGCATCGTCTTTTTCCGCGTGGGCCTGGGCGGTGACGGCGGCGTAGTCGATGTGCAGGAAGCGGCACATGCGGGCGTCGTGGCCGCTGCCGAGATTATAATCGTCGGGGAGCTCGCCGGCCGCGTGCAGGCGGATCTTGTCGAGCATGCGGGCGAAGAAGAAGACGCCGCCGACAGTGGCGTAGCCGGAGCAGGGAAAGCGCAGATTTGTCATGGTTGAGTGGGAACTGGATGGGCTAGGAAGGGAAAAGACCGGCGAGTTGGCGATGGTCCTCGTGGCGGATAAATCTGAGCGTCTCGTTGACCCGGTCCCCGATGTCCAAGGTGGACTCTAGCTGGACGACAGGACAGATGCAACGGGTGACCCAATGGTCATGGCGACGTTGGCCGCGATTGTCGGGACGAAGAGCGCCGGAGCGAGGGCGTCGGGTGATGGGGCCGAAAATGGGTCGCGGTGGGACGAGGGCGATGACCAGATCAAAAACCGATTCGACCGCCTGACCCCAGCCCGCGACCGACCCGCAAACGATCACGCGGGGGTTGGCCTGCAAGGCGTCGAGCAACTGAACGCGGCGCGAATGGGGACTGCGGCGGATCTGAAACGCGGGCCGGGTGGGGCACCAGAAAAAGTTGTCCGTATCGAGCACGTTGGTGTGAAATTCCTCGGCCAGAGCGAGCCCGAGCAAGGTAGCGCCGGAGCCGCGGCCGCCCAAAATATGAATGCGGCAGGAATTGGGGGCGAAGGGCAAGGAATCCTCCGGGCGGGCCTGGGCCGATCCGGGCGCGGGCGCTTCGGCCGATGAAGACAGGTTTGGGTTGGCCGATATCATCGGATGACCGGAGAGAGTTGGGCGAGGGTGAGAGCCACCCGATCCGCGACGGTGAGGTCGCCCTCGAGGCGCAGCACCGGGCAACGACGCTCGCTCAGCCACTCGTGCTGACGGCGACGGTTGCGGGTGGGCGAAGTGGGCGGGGCGTCGTCGTAGCCGGCGGCCCACGCGATGAACGGCTCGTTGATTTGGCCGTAGCTGGCGAGTTCGCGCTCGCGCAGCCGCCGCACGCGGAGCTCGTGGGGCAGAGACAAAAAGACGACGAGGTCGAACGCGTGTTCGAGGTCGTCGCCCCAGCCGATGATCGCGCCGGACAGGATCGCGCGGGAATGTTGCTTCAAGTCAGCCATGACGAGTTGATGCCGGAGCGCGCGGTCGCGTCGGTCGGTGAACGGAGGCTGCGTGGGCAACCAATAGTAATCGTCGGAATCCAGCGCGGTCGCGCCGAGCGCCGGGGCGAGGGCGCGGGCGAGCGTGGTGGTACCGGAGCCGGACGCGCCGACGATATGGACCTTGAGGGAGCTCATGGTGGCCCCGCCAACCGGACGCGGGGCGACGGTGGTTACGAGTGGGAGGCGGCGGCGGCTTTGTCGGCGTCGCGGGCCAGCTTGCGCTCGACGGCGGCGCGGAGGAGGTTGAGGTCGCTCGCGAATTCGACGTGGGCGGGGAGTTTTAGGCTGTTGACGGAGCCCCAGGAGTCGGCGCCCTCGGTGTGATAGATCACGAATTCTTGGCTGATAGCGGGCGCGCCGTCGCCGCCGAGGCGCATCGAGCGGTCGAGGATGCCCATGCAGATCGCCTTGGTTTCGTTTTGCCCGAAGCAAAGACCGTAACCCAGCGACATGTAAGGAACGGGATCCTTCTTCTTCACTTTAATCTTTGAGATGTTTTCCGCCTCGGTAACGCGGACGCTGCCGAGATGCCGTGCGCGGCCGCGGGCATCGGTCACGCGCACGGCGACGCGGCCGACGCGCACCTCACCGATCGTGGGATGGTCGCCGCCCTGGCCGCGCATGCCGGAGTAGGCGAGGGCCATGATGGCGCCGGTCTCGGCGCGGGCGAGGGCCTGGAGCTGGGCGGAGCGAGGAGCCGGGAAACGGATGGGCTCACGTGTGATGTCGTGCACGCGCGTTTCCTCATCCTCGGTGGCGGGGCGCAGGAGACCCTCGGCGCGGAGCAACGACGTGACTTTGCCGAACGTGCGCAGGGGCTTGAGGGCCTTGCGATCCAGGCCGGCTTCGAAGACGGCCGCGGCGGCGTCGACGGTGGCGGGGGTCTCGGTGGCGAGGCCGGCGTCGAGGAGACGTTGGGAGTAGTCGCGGGTGGGGCCGAGGATCTGGCCGCTGGGGATCTCGCGGAAGGCGGACGAAATCCGGCGTTCGACGAACATGCCGGTGGTGTCGATCACCGCCGAGGTATAGCGGCGCACGAGGGTGGCGCGAAACGCCCGAAGAATCACGACAGCCTCGTGGGTGTCGCCCTCAGCTTGGGCCAGAGCGAGCGCGGCGTGCTCGGGGGCGTAGAGTCCGGCCTCGCCCATGACTTGGTCGATGATGGCGCGGAACTGGCCGCGCAGCGAGGCGATGGCGATAGGAGTGGTGCCACCGCGCAGTCGCTCAAACCGGGCGACGCGCTCGGCGGCGGCAATGACCTTCTGGGTAACTTGCACGGGGGCGGGAGACGGAGTGGAAAACATGGTCATATAATAACGTGCGCGTATGAAGAATGAGTGGGGCGGATGGTGAAGATTGGGTTAAGGCGAAGGGCTCGGCCGGGGGGAGGCACAAAAAAGCCCGGTCGCGCGATGCGACCGGGCTTGGATCCTAACTATGGCCTAACCCAAATTTATGCGACGGAGCGGGTGCCTTAGAAGCGGCCCTTGATGCCGAAGCTGATGCGCATTTTGTGCCAGTAGCTGTCTTCGGGGTAGTCGTTTTTGACCGGCGACTGGGTCGAGTAGTTGGTGTATTCGGCCAGGTTGGAGATGTTGCAGAATACCTTGAGCTTGTCGGTCATGCGGTAGCTGGTCTCCAGATTCCAGTACTTCTCGGGGCCCCACCAGTCGTCACCGGAGTCGGGCGGGAAGCCGAGCTCGCGATTCTGTTGGTCCACGGATTCGAGACCCTCGAGGTAGTCGCTGCGGTAGCGGTAGGAGAGGAGGGCGGCGAACCGACCCTTCTCGTAGCCGAGGCCGGCGAAGTAGAGCCACTCGGAGGCGCCGTAGGTGGGTAGCTTTTCGCCGGGGCGGTCGGCATACTTACCGTCGGAGTTCGTGTAGGTCACGGAGCCGTCAACGTAGAAGCCGTCGAACGGGGAGGGTAGGGTAACGAAACGGTAGCGCCCGGCGATCTCCACGCCGCGATTGATGGCGTCGTGTTGGTTCGAGAAGGTGGCCAGCGTGTAGGTTTCGCCGGGGGTCAACGTCAGCCCAGGGAAGCCGGCCGAGCCGTCGATGGTCTCGCCGAGCTCGAGCACGAAGTTCGTCACCTTCTTTTGGAAGAGGGCGAGTTGGAAGTAGGAGGCTCGCTTGCCGAAGTATTCGATCGAGAAATCCCAGTTTTCAGAGTTGTAGGGATCCAGGTTCGGATTGCCGGTGCTGATCGTGTTGTTCACGTCATCGAAGCTGGTGACCGCGATGGATTCGCGGAAAGCCGGACGGCCGTAAGTCTGGGTGTAGGCGGCGCGGGCGACGATGTTGTTGCGGGCTTCGTAGCGCAGATGCAGACCGGGAAGGACAACCGTGTAGTCGTTCTCGTTCTTGAGGGTCTTCGGGGCGCGGCGGGCCAGCGGGAGATTGATGGGGTCGTAGACCGGGGTGGTCGCCTCAAAGGTGGTGTGCTCCACGCGGACACCGGTGGTGAGCTTGAGCTTCGGACCCACGGCGAAAACACCCATAGCATAGCCTTCGATGGAATCTTCGCTCGCCGCGTAGTCGGCGCTGAGGGAGTTGAGCCGGCGGGCGTTGCTGGTATCAGCCGTGAAGTTCGCGTTGCCACTGGTAGCTTCCGAAATCATGCGGCCGGTCTTGGGGGCGTAGCCCATCGGGAAGTTTGAGACCGTCCGGTCGCCGGCCGGCGTCAGGTAGTTTGCGAAGTCGAAGGTGGCGAAATTCGTCAGGCGCCAAAAGTCCTGATCGCGGTCGGATTCGCGGGACATGAAGCGCAGTTTGCCGCCGGTCTTGAAATCGCCCTTGATGCCGGTGCCGGCAAAGAAAGGCACAGTGATATCAGCCTTGAGCATGGTCACCGTCTCTTCGGTCGAGCGCAGGGCCCGGGTGATGTTGGACGAGCTCGGATTGATGAAGAAGTCGACTGCACCGCGGGTTGGAATCGCGAGCGGATCGATCCCGTTTACGGCGCGGTAGTCGGGGCGGAGGATGTCGGGCCGGTCGTAGGCCCATTGCAGGCCGTTGCGGTCGAAGCGCACGCTGTCCAAGACCTCGTCCTTATTCGAGGTCGAGTTGAAGAGCGTCCACTTCAGGGAGCCCCAGGAGAGCTCATGGGTGCCGCCGAAATCGAGGGAGTAGAAGGACAGGTCGCGCTGGTTGAGCGATTGGCGGTAGCCGACCGAGCCGCGACCGTTGCCGTTGGGCAGCAAGGAAGTGCGACCGGCGAGGGTCGAGACGGAGGTATACGTGCGGTAAGCGCCGCGACCGGGAGCGGTCACGATGGCTTGGCCGAGGGTGCCGGTGTAGACGGTGCCGACGGCAGCACCGGCCGGGGGAGCCGAAGCGGTGCGCCCGTGCTGGTTGTCCATGATCTTGTGGTAACGGATGTCGTCCTCGGTGCGGTCTTCGAACGTGTAAACCGGGCGGAAGTGGAGCGTGACGGAATCGTTATACTTGTAGTCGAACGCGGAGGCGATGCCGTAGCGGTCACGCTCGATGAAGTAGTTGTTGTATTCCGTGTCCTCGTGGGCGAAGACCGGGGTTCCGGACTTCGGGAGATTGAGGTATTGGTTGAAGCCCAATTGGGGAACGAGGGGGAGTGAGTCGTAGTCGATGTTGTCAAAGCCCTCATCGCCCTTGAAGTAGCTGAGGTCGACGCGGACGCCGAGCTTGCCGCCTTGGACGACGTCGCTGTAGCCGAGGGTGAAGTTGGGCACGAAGGTATCGCGCAGCTTCACGTAGTCGGCGCCGGCGGAGAACTCGATCGAGCGGCCGCCGCGGTCGAAGGCCGACTTGGTGACGAGATTGACGATGCCGCCGACGGTATCGCCGTCGAGGTCGGGCGTCGGGGCCTTGATGACCTCGATCGTGGTGATGGCGTTGGCCGGGAGATCGTCGAGGGCGAAGGCGCGGGCGGTGTCACCGTAAACCGTGCCCTGACCGGTTCCGGAGGTGGGGAGGCGGGCGCCGTTGAGCTGCACGCTGTTGAGGGAACCGTCGAAACCGCGGATGTTGACGTAGCGGGGAACCTCGGTGCCGCCGTCGGAGTTGGCCGAGATGCCGGGGATGCGTTGGAGCGCCTTCGCGACGTTGTTGTCGGTCATCTCGCCGAACAATTCCTCGGAGGTGACGTTCTTCATCGATTCGGCGACGCGTTGTTGGTTGATCGCGCGGGCCTGGCCGAGGACATCGGCCTCGACCTTGACGGCTTCGAGTTGGATGGCGTCGGAGCCGAGGAGGAGATTGAGCGATGCGGAGCGACCGGCGACGATCTCGACCGAAGCGCGCTTCGTATCGAGACCGAAGTAGGAGACCTCGACTTCGTAGCGGCCGGCGGGAACGGCGCGCAGGTCGAAACTGCCATCGCGGGCGGTATCGGCGCGGAGTTCAGTGCCCACGACGCGCACGATGGCGCCTTGGAGCGATTGACCGGTGGAGGAACTGCTGACGCGGCCGCTGAGGGCCCCGGTGAGGTTTTGGGCGGCGGCCGTGCCGATCAGGGCGACGGCCAGCGCCAGTCGGGTGACGAGGCGCAAGGTGGAACGGAGGAGGACAGGATTCATGAGCTACGTGGATGCAGGCGTGGGTTGAGCGATCGGTCCGGTGTGGAGGCCGAGTTCGGGCGCACGGTAGAATCCGATCGTTAACGTTGGATGAAGAGCCGGTGAAGTTTCGGTTGCGCCGGAATCTAGCGCCCGTTCCTAGAGGCACCGGGCCAACGTTAAATCGCGGTTACGGGGCCGCCGGGAACGAATCGCCCGACGGAAAACGCCGAATTTTTCGGCGCAGAAATCTTCCTTCGGGCGCCGCGTTTAGCCGGCGACTACGAGGCGGGGCGACTTGATCGGGCTCGGCATGAAGCGGTAGCCGACGCCGCGGGCGGTATCGATCATGCCGGCGTGAGGACCAAACTTCCGACGCAGGGCGCGGATGTGCACATCGATGTTGCGCCCGGTGAGGTGCGTGCGCTGCTCGCCGACTTGGGCGAGCATCTGCTGGCGGTTGAAGATCCGTCCGGGGTGGCTCATCAACAGATGAAGCAGGCGATATTCGGTGGCGGTGAGGGCAAGCGGGGTATCGTCGAGGCGGACTTCGTGGCTGGCGGTGCTCAGCGACAGGGGCGGGTGGTAAATGATCTCATCGGGATGCAGAAGCTTGGTACTGGGCGGCACCCGGCGCAGCACGGTGCGAACGCGGGCAACAATCTCTTTCAGGCTGAACGGTTTTCTGACGTAGTCGTCGGCGCCCAAGTCGAGCCCCCGCAGGACATCGTCCTCTTGGTTACGGGCGGAGATGATGATGACGTGAACGCCATAGCCGGCCGCGGTCCGGAGTTTCCGGCACACTTCCCACCCGTCCATCGTGGGCAACATGAGATCAAGCAGGACCACATCGGGCCGTTCCGCTTGAGCGATTTGAAGCGACTCCCAGCCGTCACCCGAGGCGCACACGTCAAAGCCCTCGCGCTTCAGGTGGTACATAAGAATTTCCCGGAGGTCCGACTCGTCCTCAACGATTAAAATTTTGCCGGCTGCAGCCATGATGGCGTGAAGGTCGGCGCCGTCAGTCACGACGGGATTAATGCTGTGAGAAGATTTTGCGAAGAATCGGTGACATTCCTCGGGGTCAACATGTGGCCAAAGCCTTATTTCGTGCTGGTTTGGTTGCGCTGAACTCGCGCCCTGGGTGCAAAAACTCGGGACGAAGTGCCTCCGATTGGGATTTTAGAGAGTTTGATCTGCGACGGAATTATCCGACCGGGGATTCCCCGAAACCACATGCGCGGCAGAGCCCAGGCACCTTGCGCGATGCGGGATTTGAACGATAAACTCCCCCTGTTTCGCGCGCGGTTCACGCTCCTTTGGGCCACGGCCGGCAACCAAAGCCGTTCAGAAGAGTGTGGAATCCCCGCAAGTTGGAGTTGCAGAAGTCGTCTGTGACGTTGAATTCCGGCTGATGCCATTTTTACCCCATGCCCGATAACGTCGTCGTGCGCGATCTGTGCAAACGCTACGGCGGCACCGAAGCGGTGGGAGGCGTGAGCTTTGCCGTGCAGGCCGGCGAAATCTTCGGACTGCTGGGGCCGAACGGGGCCGGGAAGACCACGACCTTGGAATGCCTGCTGGGCCTCCGAGAACCCGACAGTGGACACTTGGAGGTGTGCGGCGTCGACGCCCGCCGCGACCCGCGCACCGCCAAGCGAAAACTCGGTGTCGCGCTGCAAAGCACGGCGCTGCCGGACAAGATCACGCCGCGGGAGGCGCTCCGGTTGTTTGGTTCGTTCTATGTCGACCGCATCGCGCCGGCGGCACTCCTCGAGCGCTTTGCCCTCACGGCGAAAGCCGACGCACCTTTCGACTCGCTGTCAGGCGGTCAGAGGCAGCGGCTGACGCTGGCGCTGGCCTTCGTGCACGCACCCGAAGTGGTCGTCCTGGATGAACCGACCACCGGCCTCGACCCACAGGCGCGCCGTGAGTTGCACGACGAGATCCTCCGAATCAAGCGTGATGGAAAAACTGTTTTGCTCACCACGCACGATCTCGCGGAGGCGGAACAACTCTGCGACCGCATCGCCATCATCGACCGGGGCCGGATCGTCGCGACCGGCACGCCCGGTGAATTGGTCGCCCGGGCCCAAGGCAAACAGTCGATCTCGCTCGTCACCGACCGGCCGCTCGCCGCCGCTTTATGGGCCGGGATGGCCGGGGCGGCGGAGATGAGTTGCGTCGGCGCCACGGTCTCCTTCCGCACCGCCGATGCAAACGCGAGCGTGGCCGCCGTGACGGCGTTGTTGGCCGAGCACCGGGTCGAGCTCATCGAGTTGCACGTGCGCCGGGCTTCGTTGGAAGAGATATTTCTGGGTCTCACCCGCGGCGGGGCCGCGGTAACGGAGGCCACACCATGAACGGTCTCGGCGAACATCTGAAGCTGTCCGTGCGGCTGCATTTTCGAAACAAGCTCGCGTTGATCTATGGGTATTTGTTTCCGCTGATCTTCCTCGTGGCGTTTTGGGTACTCTACCGTCACGAAAAAGTCCCGTTGCTCCGGCACATGGGGGAACTGCTGACGGTCAGCGTGCTCGGCGGTGCGTGCTTCGGGTTGCCGACGTCGATGGTGAGCGAGCGCGAGCGGGGCGTGTGGCGGCGTTATCGGCTCACGCCGTTGCCGACCTGGGCATTTGTCGTGAGCACCGCGGTGGCGCGTTACCTGATCGTCCTCAGTGCGGGGTTGCTGCAACTGGGCCTCGCGCTCGCCGTGGGCATGACCCTGCCGGAGCATCCGCTCGGGCTGTTCGTCGCGTTCACCTTTGTCTCGTTTGCGTTGATCGGACTCGGGCTGGTGATCGCGACCTTGGCGGACAACGTGCCCGCCGTGCAGGCGCTCGGGCAGTGCATTTTTCTGCCAATGCTCATCATCGGCGGGGTCGCGGTCCAACTCGCCAGCCTGCCAACTTGGGCGCAGCAGCTCTCGGCTTTTTTCCCGGGTCGCTACGCCGTCGAGGCGATCCAGGCGAGCGTGTCCGGTGACGGACTCGCCGGAGCCACGTTCAGCCTGCCGGCGCTCGCGCTCATTGGCGTCGCGGGGTGCATCGCCGGCACGAAGCTATTTCGCTGGGATTCGGCGCAGCGCTTTGCGACCCGCAGCGGCAAGCTCTGGCTGATTACAGTCTTCGCGGCTTGGGCGGCGGTCGGCGTGCTCGCCGAATGGCAGACGCGGGTCTCGGCGCGCGTCGCGGCCGAAATGGCGGCGGCGGTCGCTGTGGCGCCCATTTCAAAAGAAAAGCCGTGGCTCGCCCTCACGTCAAAAGATGTGGCTCAGCTCAATTTCCGCGTGCCTTCGGATTTCGGCGTCGTCTCGCCCTACGCCGCGCCGGACGATGAAGCGACGGATTACACCAAGGATGAGATGGACAACGTGCGCCGTGAGCTGCCGACCTGGCGGCCCGGGCTGCGGGGCGACGACGTGCAACGGGTGCGCAACCTGCTCTGCGTCGCGGCCGTGCCCGATGCGATCCAGATGCCGATCGAGCGCTACTTGCCACCCGTGGTGCTGCAGCAGCTGGAAGACATTTATCCGCGCGACCAGCTCATCAAAATTCTGACGTGGATCGTGCTGCATCCGGATGACGGCACGATCGTGGACAACATCGAGGCGCTCGGCGTGCAGGGTTCGGCGGGCGATCCTTCCGTCGTGCGCGAGCGGTCTTATCTCTACGCGCTCAAGTTCATTATCCGCCTGACCGGTCGTGACCGGCGCTGACGTCAGCATGAAGCCGCCCTCGATCCAGACCGTCAAAACCAGCCTGTTCGTCGGGTTCATTATGGCGCTGGTGTGCGTCCCGTTCGTGATTTTTGGCGAGGCGTTTGCGTTGCCGTTGTTGGAGTCGCAGCAGCACCGCACGGCCGGGTTGACCGGGATCGCGATCATGATGCTCGCGGCCGACTCGGTGGCGCCGGTGCCGGCGACGCTTGTGATTATGTATCTCGCGGCCAAGGGCGGGGTCGTGGCGGGGATCGTGGGCGGCACGCTCGGGCTCTCGGCGGGAGTCTTGGCCGCCGCGTGGTTGGGTCGCACAGCGGTCGGAAGCATTGCGCCGAAATTTTTCCCGGAAGCCGAGCTCACGAAACTGCGCGAAACCTTGCAACGTCGGTTGGCCCTCACGTTGGCGTGTCTGCGCAGCGTGCCGGTGTTGGCTGAGACTTCGGTGATTCTCGCGGCGGCCACCGGGGTGCCGGTGAAGAAAATATTTTGGGCGACGCTTGGGCCGAACTTTGTGGTCGCCGTGATCTACTCCGTGGCGGCCGACGATTCGGCGACCACCGCCGTGATCACTTTCATCGGCACCATCGTCGCCTCGTGGGTGCTTTGGCATTGGCTCGGCCGGGAAAAACGGCCGGACTGATTTTTTTTCGCAACCCTTACCCATGGCACCGGCCGCATCCTTTCGCTCCGCCATCACGATCTCCCTCGTTCCCGAGAGCCGAGGCGGCCCGTTTGTTTATACGGATGGACTCGCAGCCGGGTGGGCAGAGGCAGCCCGGCTCGGTTACGACGCGGTGGAGATTTTTCCTCTGTCAGCCGGCGCGCTGGATCGGACGCTGCTGCGGGCCTTGCTTGGCGAGCATCGCCTTCGCGTGGCGGCGGTCGGCACCGGGGCCGGCTGGGTCGTGCAGAAATTGATGCTGACGCACGCCGACCCGGCGATCCGGGAGCGTGCCCGCGAGTTTATCCGCACGATCATCGAGTTGGCCGGCGAGTTCGGTGCACCGGCGATCATCGGATCGATGCAAGGGCGTTGGGAAGGAACCGTCACGCGGGATCAAGCGTTGGCCTGGCTCGCGGAAGCGCTCGAAGATTTGGGCGAAGCCGCGGCGGCGCACCGCGTGCCGCTGCTTTACGAGCCGCTCAACCGCTACGAGACGAATCTATTCAACCGCCTCGGTGATACGGCGCGTTGGCTGCGGACCTTGCGGACGAAAAATATCCGGATCCTCGCCGACCTGTTCCACATGAACATCGAGGAAGCCGACGCGGCCGCGGCCCTGCGCGAGGCGGGGCCGCTGGTGGGGCACGTGCACTTCGCCGACTCCAACCGCCGCGCCATCGGGCTCGGGCACACCGCGCTCGAGCCAATCATCGCGGCGCTGCGGGAGATCGACTACGCCGGGTATCTTTCGGCGGAAATTTTGCCGTTGCCGGACGCGGCGACGGCCGCCCGTCAAACCATGGAGTCGTTTCGCCGCGCGCTCACCCTCTGCTGATTCATGCTCAAAACCTCGCTCATTCACCCCGAGATCCTACGCATCATCGCGCGCGCCGGACATCACTCGAAGATCCTTATCGCCGACGGCAATTACCCGGCGTCCACCAAGCGCGGGCCCAACGCCGAACTGGTGTGCCTCAATCTCGCCCCGGGCGTGCTCACGGTGGCGCAGGTGTTGCGGGCGCTGCTCAGCGCGGTGCCGGTTGACCAGGTGAACACCATGGGCATTCCGCCCGACGATCCCTACGCCCAGCACGGCGAACCGCCCGTCTGGAACGAATTTCGCGCGGTCATCGCCGAGTCGGGTTCGGCCTTGAAACTGGAGCCGATTCTCAAGTGGGATTTTTACAAGCACGTCGAGAGCCCGGACCATGTGCTCACGATCCAGACGGCCGATCAGGCTCTTTGGGGCAATGTGCTCCTCACGATGGGCTGTCGAATCGCCTGAAGCGCGAGCAAGCCCGCGGCCTACTTTTAAACGTCAGCCTCAATCGTTCGTCCCCATGCAAACTCGCCGTCTAGGTCAGACCGATCTTCACCTCCCTGTGCTCAGTTTTGGCGCCAGCTCGCTTGGGGCTGAGTTTCGCAGCGTCACGATGGACGAGGCGCTGGGGAGCGTGCGCGTCGCGCTGGAATGCGGCCTCAACCTCATCGACACCTCGCCGTTTTACGGCCGAGGGATGAGTGAGGTCCTGCTCGGCATCGCACTCAAAGGCGTGCCGCGCGAAAGCTACACCCTCTGCACCAAACTCGGTCGCTACGATCTCGCGCACTTCGATTTTTCCGCGAAGCGCGTCGCGGAGAGCATCGATGTTTCGCTGCACCGGCTCGGCACGGATCACCTCGATATCATTTTGTGCCACGACATCGAGTTCGTGCCGATGCAGCAGATCGTGGACGAGACGTTGCCCGCTCTCCGCAAAATCCAAAAGGCCGGCAAGGTGCGCTACATCGGTTTCAGCGGGTACCCGATGAAGATTTTCAAGTTCATCATCGACCAGGCCCCGGTGGATTGCGTGCTGAGCTACAACCAATACACGCTGCAAAACACCCGCTTCGCCGACGAGGCGGTGCCTTACCTGAAGGCCAAGGGCGTGGGCGTCATGAACGCCGGGCCGTTTAGCGCGCGCCTGCTGACGAACGCGCCGTTGCCCGCCTGGCTGAAAGAGCCCGAGGCTGTGAAAGCCGCCGCCCGCGCCGCCGCCGCCCATTGCGCCGCGAAAGGCGTGGATATCGCCAAGCTCGCACTGCAGTTCTCGCTCGCGCAGCCCGACATCGCCACGACGGTTTCCGGCAGCGCGAATCCGACGAATATCCGTAACTGGGCCAAGTGGGCGGCCGAGCCGATTGACCACGAATTGCTGGCCGAGGTCTTGGCGATCTTCGCGCCGGTCAAAAACCTCGGACACCAAGAAGGTCTGCCGGAAAACAATTAAGGCGTGTTCAAATGATGGAGCCCGCTGGCGGGCGATTCCGAGACCAAGCCTACCTCAAACCATCGCCCGCAAGCGGGCTCCTGCCGCACGACTTCCTGCCACGTCCCCCATGAAAGCCATCCAGCTCGAAAAACCGCAGACGTTTAACGCCATCGATATTGCTGAACCGGCCGCGCCGGGGCCCGGCGAGGCGCTCCTCCGCATTCACCGCGTCGGCATCTGCGGCACGGACCTCGGCGGGTTTCTAGGCAAGATGCCGTTTTATTCGTATCCGCGTATTCCGGGGCACGAACTCGGCGTCGAGGTGCTGGTGGTCGGTGCGGGTGTGACCAACGTCGCGGTTGGCGACCGCTGCTCGGTCGAGCCGTATCTGAACTGCCAAAAATGTTACTCGTGCCGGCGCGGGCTGACGAATTGTTGCGCGACGAACCAGACCCTCGGCGTCATGTGTGACGGCGGCCTCTGCGAGCGCATGTTGCTGCCCGCCCGAAAACTCCATGTCTCCCGCAAGCTCAGCTACGATCAACTCGCCCTGGTCGAGACGCTCGCCATCGGCTGCCACGCGGTGGACCGGGCGCGGGTCAAGGCGGGCGACAATGTGCTCATCATCGGCGCGGGCCCCATTGGTCTTTCGGCGGTGGAGTTTGTGAAGGTCGCCGGTGCGACCTGCATCGTGCTCGACATGAACGAGGGGCGCCTCGCGTTTTGCGAAGAACGCCTCGGCGTGCATCACACGATTGCGGCCAAGGGCGATGGCTCCGAGCTCACCGCGCTTGAGGCGATCACGAATGGCCAATTGGCGGACGTCGTGATCGACGCGACCGGCAGCAACAAGTCGATGAGCTACGCGCTCAACTACGGTGCGTTCGGTGGGACGCTGGTTTACGTCGGCATCACGCAACAGGAAATTTCCTTCTTGCAGGCGCCGGCGCTCCATCGGCGGGAACTCACGATTATGGGTTCACGCAACGCGCTCTCCCGCGACTTCGCGCGCATCATCGCCCTGATCGAAGACGGTTCCATCGACACGGGTCCGTGGATCACGCACCGGGCGAATTTCGCCGACATGATCGCCGAATTCCCCGGCTGGCTGAAGCCGGAGAACGGTGTCATCAAGCCGATGGTGGCGGTTACGTAGCCCGCGGCGTAACCGTGTGGAGGTTAGCGGGGCAACGATTGTAATGTTTGCTCCAAGTTGCGGCGCGCGCCGGGGTGATCGGGTTTCACCTCGAGCACGGCGCGAAACTGCGTGGCGGCTTCGGCGGCGCGGCCGCTTTGCAACAGGGCAACGCCGAGGTTATGTCGGGCTGAGATTAGGTCCGGTTGTAGCCGCAGCGCCACCGTGTAGGCGGCGATGGCGGCGGCGGTCTGGCCGGCGCGGACCAGCGCGTTGCCCAGATTGTAGTGGGCGGCGGCAAAATCGGGCTGACGGCGCAGGGCGACCTCCGCGTGGTCGCGCGCCTCGGCGAAGCGGCCGGCAGCGAGCGAGATCACGCTGAGATTGTTGTGGGCTTCGGCGTGGCCCGGATCGAGGCGCAGCGCGGCTTCATAGCGGTCGACGGCTTCCGCGGTGCGGCCGAGCGCCAGGAGCGCCTCGCCGAGATTGCAGAGGGTGGGGGCAGACGCGGGTTGGAGTGCGAGCGCAGCCTCGAACGCCGTGATGGCGGCGGCGGGGCGACCGAGGCGAAGCAGGGCGACGCCGAGATTTTGGCGCGGCTCCGGGTAGGTGGGCTGGAGTTGAAGAGCCGTCGTAAAGTGATCTGCGGCCGCTCCGGGCTGGCCAGCGTAGAGCAACGCGCTGCCGAGGTTGTTGTGCGCCCGGGCGTTTTGGGGGCGTTTGGCGACCGTGTCGGCCCACAAGGCGAGGGGTGTGCGATAATCTTCGTTTCGCCGCGATGTGAGGGTGGCGAAGACGAGTGCAACCGCGGTCCAGATCCAAAGCGTGCGACGGTGGAGTAGATAAAGTCCGACCACGGCCAGCGTGACGACGGCGGCCAACGGCAGATAGAGGCGGCTCTCGGCGATCGGTTGCTGGATGATCGGGGCGATGCTCGATGACGGTGCCAGTATGATGAAAAAGCAGGCGCCGAGAAACCCGCAGGCCCAACGACGCCAAAGAGCGAAGCCGGAGAAAACAACCAGCGGACCGATGGCCGCGAGGTAGGGCGCGGCCTCCGTGAGGCGGCGGATAAAAGCCCAGCCGTAATCAAACACCAGCGGATGCGGCCACAGGGCGAGCCGCAGGTAGGTCCAGACCGCACAGCTCTCGCTGAGCGCGTAGTCAAACACCGATACGCCGAGCGCGAAGCCGATGCCGCGTTGCGCGAGTTCGGCGTGCAACATCAGCCAGCCCAGGAAAACCCACGTCGACGCCAGTGAGCCGTGGAGGTAAGCACGTTCGCGGAGGGCTGACCGCATCGATCCGGCCAAAAACGTGCGGTCGTAAAGCAACACGACCAAGGGGGCGGTGATCATGACCTCCTTGCTGGCCATGCCGAGGACGCAGGAAGTCACGGCTAGTGCGGCCCAGCGGCGTGAGCCAGACGTGGCGTAACGGAGGAAGCTGTAGAGCGTCGCGAGGTGGCAAAGCGCCATGAGCCCTTCAACGCGCTGCGAGATGTAGGTGACGGTGTTCGTTTGCACCGGATGGAGCGCCCAAAGTGCAGCCACCGCCAAGGCGATACCGGTCGCGTCGGCAACATATCGACCGGCGAGTGCCGGAAGCAACAGGGTGCGGCGGATAAAGCCAAAGAGGATGAGCGCCGAGAAAACATGAAGAGCGAGGTTGCCGACGTGGTAGCCGAGCTCGTCGAGCCCGTGCAGAGCGTAGTTGAGCGCCATCGTCAGATTCGCAAACGGGCGGCCGCAGATACCGGCCTCGGCGGGCGGAAGCAGCACGGGCCCGATTGGCCAGAGACTGCGAATGGAGGTGTTCTCGACGACCGACGACTGGTCGTCGAAAACGAAGCCGCCCGAAAGACCGTTGGCGTAGGCCAGCACTACGATGGCGACGAGCGCGAGCGCGGTGAACGAGAGGCGCAGGCGCTCGGTCATACGGGCATCAGTTCACCGGCGTGATGACAACGTCGTCGACGAGGAAACTGGCGAGCGGTACTTTGGAATCGGCGCCCGGCAGATCGCGGCCGCCGAAGCCGCGGTCGCGCCACGCGCCGGTGCGGAAAGAGAGACGTTCGACTGTCGCGACGGGATCGGTGAAGAACGCAGGGCGGGGCAACGGGGACTTGCCATTGACGAGGACGGCACAGCGGTCGGCATTGGGATCACGCGGGATCTCGAGCTCGAACCTGAGCCATTGGTTGGCTTGGTAGGGGCCGGCGTCCATCCATTGGCCCTCGTGGCAGGCCCAGAGCTGGCCGTCTTCGCCGAGGGCGAGGCGGACGGGGCGGGCTCCGGCCGCGTCGAGCAGGTCGATTTCGAAACGGGCGTTGGTCTGGCGCGCAAAAATCTTGAAGGACACTTTTACGCCATGCGTGGCCGGAAAAACGCGGATCGCGCGGGCGTAGTCGTAGGGGTCCTCGTCGCGGAATTCGAGCACGCGATTGGGTTGCCCGGCGGTCGGTGCGGCGACGCGGACGGGAGCCCACAGCGGGCTGTAAACGTTCCAACCGGCCGGCAAGGTGCCGAGGGTGGCGGAATCGAAGTCGTCGTTGATCGGACCGCTGGCGACGGCCGCGACCGGCGTGGGCACGCGGGCGACCCAGATGTCCTCTTTGTTGACGGAGTAGGTGAGCCAAAAAGCCTGGGCGGCATCGGGCGGAGTGCCGTTGCCCTCGACGATGCCGCGGGCGTATTGCGGGCCGATGTTTTTGAGGTAGCCGCCAAAGCGCTGGTCCGGGAGCTCACCGTGCACCGAGAAAAGATCGGTGAACGTGGCGCTGTCGTTGCTCGGCATGAGGGCGAGCGGGTAGCGGTTCCGATTGGTGGGATTGAGGACGAGACCGTAGCGACCGTCGGCCGTGCGCTGGAGCCAATATTTTGAACCGTTGTTCGGCATATTGCCGGCGAACTGGGTGGGGGTCCACGTCTGGCCGCGGTCGGTGGTGGTGGCGACGAGGCGGTTTTTCCAGATGCCGAGCACGGAACCGTCGGGGCGGGTGACATAGGAGAGGGCCTTGCCGCGCACGCGGTAGAAACCCGTTTCATCGAGTTGGTCTTCCTCCCACCACTGGGCGGTCATGAGTTTATTGGCGAGCAGCGCGTCGCACGCGGCGACGAAGCCGCGGTCGGGCGCAGTGGGGTAGAGCGGGTAAGGCGGCTTGAAACCGGGGAACGCGGACTTGGCGTTGAGGCGGAGAAAATAGATCGGGCCGAAGGTGCCGTCGGCGTGCACCTCGCGGACAGCGCGACCGATGCCGTCGCCGTCGTTGGGCGAGGGGTGTTTGCCGAAAAAGGACAAGACGAGCAGCCGGTCGTCGGGGGAGACATAAAAGCCCATGCGTTGATGGGCGATGGTCTGCGTACCGTCGGGCAAGGGAAACGATGGGAACACCGTGCGGGGAACCTCCCACGTGAGGCCGTCGGGCGAGCGGGTCAGTGAAGTCGCGGTGGGGTTGTCGTGTTCGTTTTTGGGGCCGCTGAGGTACTCGAGATAAAAGTGGCCGCGCCAGTGGGCGAGCATCGGCGCGTGCAGGTAGGTGTGAGCGAGACCGTCTTGATGAGGAGGCGCGGTGCGGTTGGAGCGGACCACTTGGATGTTGTGGACGCCGATGACGGGGCGCAGTCCACCGTCGGCGGTGGCGGTGGCATGCGTCGTGCCGGTGTAAACGACGGGCGGTGCGGCGTGGAGCGCGGCGGAACCGAGGGCGAGAAACAGCGGGAGGACGGCGAAGCGGGCGAGAGTTTTCATAGGCTGGGGCCGGCGGCCATGGCGGCGGCGAGTTTCAGGGCTTCGTTGAGGCTGCGGGGATCGGAGCGGCCGGTACCGGCGTTGGCGAAATCGGTGCCGTGCTCGACGGAAGTGCGAATGATGGGCAGGCCGAGCGTGACGTTCACACCGCGCCAAATGCCGAGCATCTTGGCGGCGACGTGGCCTTGGTCGTGATACATGGCCACGCCCGCGTCGAATTCGCCCTGGAGGGTGCGGAAGAAAATCGTGTCTCCGGCGAACGGGCCGTGGACATCCAGGCCAAGAGCGCGGGCCTGGACGATGGCGGGCGTAATGAATTTTTCCTCTTCGTCGCCAAAGAGGCCGTTTTCACCGGCATGGGGATTGAGGCCGGCGACGGCGAGGCGGGGCCGCGCGATGCCGAGGCGTCGCACGGCGTCGTGGGTGAGCCGGAGGACGGTGAGAATGCGTTCGGGCTTTACCCGGTCGATGGCGACGCGGAGCGGAACGTGGGTGGACACGTGACTCACGCGCAGTTTGTCGGCGACGAGCATCATGGTCGCGTCCGGTCGGTCGCAGAGATGCGCGAGCAGGCCGGTGTGGCCGTCGAAGTGGTGGCCGGCGGCGTTGAGGGATTCTTTGTTGATCGAAGAGGTGACGATCGCGCCGACGCGTCCGGCGAGGGCGAGTTCGGTGGCGAGCTTGATGTAGTCGTAGGCGGCGTGGCCGGCCTGCGGGTCGACGTGGCCCAGCTTGAGCGTGGCGAGGTCGAGGTTGGCGAGATCGAGAACGTCGATTTCACCGGGTGCAGAGGTGGCGTCGGCGACGTCTTTGATCGCATGAATTTTTAGAGCTACACCGGTAAACCGGAGTGCGCGGGTCATAGCGCCGGCGTCGCCGATGACGACGGGACGGCAGAGCGCGCGAAGCTCGGGGAGGGCGAGGGATTTGGTGATGATCTCGGGGGCGGTGCCGGCAGCGTCGCCCATTGTGATGGCGACGAGCGGTAGAGAAATGGTGTTCATGCGGAAAGTGGCGCGAGAGCGGAAGGCCAAGAATAGCTACCGGGTTTTAGGGTCAGGGTGAAATGTGGAGCGGAGGCC
>CAMBRG010000050.1 GCA_945869845.1 Opitutus sp. GAS368
TTGGATTAAATGTTACTTCTGTTTTAGCGTCGTAGAAGCTGATCCGACGTTGTTTTATGACATGGAGCCCAGAACCGGAGTCGAACCGGCGACCTCGTCCTTACCAAGAACGTGCTCTACCAACTGAGCTATCTGGGCAGACTAAGCCAACGTGCCAAAAAACGAAAATGAGGGGTGAACTTGCTGGGGGCATTTTGCGTCGTCAACAGCAAACTTGTCGTTTTTTGCAGAAACTAAGGTCCTACGACGATTTGATAAACTCCGGGAGACAATTTCTCGCCGATCCGGAACACTTTGACCAAGAAATCGGCAAAATAAAGATCAACTTCATCCAGGCCTGATCGAGTAATCGAAATAGGCGGGCCGACAAGTCCTGCCGCTGAAACCACCGCCATCAACTCTATCGGGGACCAGTTGATGGTTCCTGGTGGCAGGTCGAGCGTCAGAGCTTCCCGGATAACGGCAATTCCGTCTTTGGCCGAATAGACCTCCAAGTGGCCTATTGCCTTGGGCGTCACCTGCAGACTTTGCGCTTTTTGACCAAAAGAGAGAAACGCAGAATTCGGCCCTTCTAAATTTAAAATCGCCCCCTTTAAACCCTCTTGGTCGGAACGTAAAACACCAAAGCTGTGGTCTCCCTCTTTATGGGCAAAGGCTGGGGGGAAATCAGCGAACACTCCCCCGGTTTTCGGCAGCGAGACATCTTTAATTGAAGTGTTCCATTCGGTCGGCAAAAACAATGGGGTTTTATCGAGTAAAGCCGCTTCCTCCGCCACGACGCGTTGAACGACCAACGGTTCGTGGCGCATACTTCCTGCCGCTTGGTTCGACGACGCCGAAGGCGCTTCGAACCAAAAGAGCAGCCCAAATCCGATAACGGCCGCGCCGCAGGCCGCCGCCAACCAACGCAGTTTTTCACCCGCTCTCGTCTTCACGGTGGGCCCGCGCCGGGGGCCGTTGGATCTAGGGCACCCCATATCACGGAAAATCCTGCGCCTTGCGCCAAACTGAAGATTTCAGCCAGTTCATCGCTTGGGACGCCTGCACTCGCCAAAATCAACAGCGAGGGCTTGGGCGTTTTAGATTTCTCGCGACGCAGCCATTCCACGAGCTGCCGGTTCGTCACCAATCCGTCATCGGCCAGGATTTGGCCCGAACGCTGAACTGTAATTTGATGGGTGGTTGTTCGCGCACCCTTAGAGGCTCCTTTTACGGTGGGAACCAAAAAATCCACGCCCAATCCGGGCGCCAAAACAAAACGCGAACCAAACATCAGGAAGAACACGGCCAACAATCCGACGTTTACATAGAACATCGCGTCGAGACAAGTGGGTTCTGCCCTCAGATGCCCCAAAAGATTCAGCGGCCTCGTGATCATTGTGGCACCTCTGAGTTTGGTCCTTTCCGATTTGCGGCCTCGACGGCTTCGCTCCCAACCGGTTTGAGGCCGCGATAGTCATTTTGCAAATACCGCATAATCTCGTTCCCGGACCATTCGACATCGCGCACAATTGACCGCACCCGCCCACTCAAAAAATGGTGCGCCACATGGGCAGGAATCGCCAAGATCAAACTACCTGCAGTGCACAGGAGCGCCTGCCACATCCCCGTCGCCAAGGCACTCGCACTCATGTAATCTCGTTCAAATGCCAGGAACGTTGTCGCCATCCCCAAAACCGTCCCCAACAGGCCAACCAGCGGCGCAACTTGGGCAATCGTCGCGATACTTCCGAGTCTTCGCTCAAGCGCCGGCAGTTCAACAATCGCGGCTTCCTGAACGTGGAAACGCATCGTGTCCGCGTTCGCGTCGACGTGGAGTAACGCAGCCTTAACCACCGCCGCCACCGGACCGGGTGTTTCTTCGCAGAGGGTCAACGCCTCGATCAGACGGCGCTTAGCGAGACTGTTTTTTATTCCGTCCAAGAATGTCGTCGCCCGGATTTGGCCGCGATGGAGAAACAGCAACCGTTCAAAGACCAGCAAGAGCGCCAATATTCCTAGGGCCAAGAGCACCCACATCATCGGTCCACCTTTGGCAAAAAGAGTTAGATTGTAAGCAGACATCGCGAAAAGCCTCCCACTACACGTCATTCTCGACGCCGCGTAAACGCGAAAGGTGCATCGCCCGCTTCATTGCGCAGGCGCGGGCACCCCGTAAGCCGCGAGTTTTTCGGCGGCCTGACCCGCGCCCGGAAGCCCGCTCTGCAGCATCAGCAGCCAGGCCTTTTTCGCTTCCTCCAAATTCCCCTGTCGCTCCCTTAACGCGCCAAACTCCAACAGGGTTTTCGCAATCCAATAGGGCCCTTTTGCCCCCAGCTGCGCCCTCATTTTCGGCTCGATCAAAAAAGCCATGACAACGTCTCGCCACCATACCGTCGCCGCTTTCTCGGCCTCACCGCGTTGCTTGAGCACCGCCCCGAGATTAAATCCCGCCTCGACCCGCACATCCACCGGCGCATCCACCCGATCACGAAGATTTTCGAGCAAGGCGAGCGCGCTCTCTTGGTGAGCAGGATCGCTCGCCGCCTGCGCATTATGCGTCAGCGCCAAGGCCAACCGCGCAAGCACCACATCCGGTCTCGCCGCGAAATTATTGACCAAATCCTCGTAGGCCTGCTGGGCCTGCGGGAACTGATTCAGTTTTCGCAAAAGGTGTCCTTGCTTTAGTCGCGCCGCGAAAACCAGGTCGCTTTGGGGATAACGTTTCACCAAATCCTCGATCAAACGATTGGCCTCCGCGAGATTGGCCTCACCCCTCGCTTCAGCCTGCAACGCCGCAAAATACAGCGCGTACGGAGCATTGATGTTCTTCGGAAAGTCATCCGCCAATTTTGTGTAGAGTTGCTGCGCTTCCACTAATTTAAACTGCTTCACGTAATGATCCGCCTCTTCGAGGTAAGACGATACCGCCGCTTCGGATTCGGGAAACTCCACCCGCAATGTTCGTAACTGCTCCAGCGCCGCCGCCTCGTTGTTTTGCCGGAAGAACGCCTGCGCCTTTACCACGGCCGCGGAGCTTGCGATTTCCTTGCCCATCGCCGGAGACACCCCAGCCAGAGTCTTCTCCAGTGTGACGAGATAGGCCAAAGTCTTCGCCGGCTGCGCCGGGGTAATGTCCAACGTCAACCGCGCCCTCAACCACTCGAGCCGCGCTTTCAGGTCCGCCGATAAGCCCGGATCGACTTCGCCGCCCAAAAGCCGCTCCACCCGCTCGAGCGCCGCCGCCGCTCCGCCCGCTCCACGCGCTTGGAGGGCCCGCGCCAGATTCCATTCGGCTTTCCAACGCTCCTCAGCGCGAAACTCCGGCTCACGCACCAGTCCATCGAGCGCCGCGCTTGCCCCATCCAATGCGCCCGCTTCGATCTCCGCCTGCACCCGCTGAAACTTGAGTTCGCTCAATCTCACCCCGGTCAAATTCGCCGGTGGGTCCATCAGTACCGCCGCATAGGCATCAGCCGCAGATCTGAAATCCTGCGCCCGAAACCACGCCTCCGCTACCAAAACGCCCAACTCAGCGCGCCGTGTGCCCGCCGCCATCGCCGCCGCCGCACGCGTTGCGCTGTCCGCCGCCAACCGGTAACGCCGCTGCTCCCACGCCGCCCCGGTCAAAACGGACAACGCTTCCGCCTTCAACCCCGATCCAGGAAATTTCTCCAACAAAGCCCGGGCATCATTCTCCGCCGCCGCATAGCTCTTGTCGCCCAGTAGCAAACTCGCCCGATACAGATAAAAATCTTCCTGCAACGGATGGGCCGGCACCAACGCGATGAGCCGCCCCAATTCCGCCCGCAACTGCCCGCGCGCCGGATTTATCTCCGAGGCCTGCGCCAGTAGACGCAGCGCCATCCGTTGCCGCACGGGATCTTTGCCCGTCGCGACCAGTTCGCTCAAAGCCACGCGCCCCTCCCCTTCCCCCGCACCCGCAATCAACCCGAGCCACAAACGAAAATCATCGGAATACTGCCGTTCATCCCGCGGCAAAATCAGCAACTGCTGCTTAATGACCGCGATCGCCTGCGACTTTCGGCCGAGCGCATTGAGATTCGCGGCATACCCCCGAGCCGCCAGAAAACCCAGCGCCTGGCCAGCCGACCGTTCCATGGCCTGCCGCTGTTCCGCGAGCTGGGCCTCGTTGCCACTCCCGCTTCGCCGCAACAGCGACCACTCTTCCTCGAGCCGAAAACGTGTGCGCACGAGGTCCGATCCTGCGGCCGCCTGCGCCTGCTCGAACGCCTTGTTCGTCGCTTTTACATCGCCCGCCGCGCCCGCCAACAACGCCTGCGCGAAAAACCACCAAGCCCGATCCCCTCCGATCAGCTCCGTCTCTTTCACCGCTGCCACCGCCGCACCCGCCGCCCCCATCTTGCGCAGGGCTAGCGCCGCCAACCCTGCGCGCAACTGCCACGCACTGCCCCGCAGGCCGACAAATTCGTTCAACACCTTCTCCGCCTCCGCCGCCCGCCCTTCGTCAAGCAAGGCCGTGGCCAGACCCAAGGTCAGCGCCGCGCGGTCTGCGCCGGGATCGGCCAACGCCACGCGGTAAAGCTCTGCCGCTGTGACCGGGAATCCCAGCTCGTGAGCCCGCTGGGCCGCCGACGCCGTCAAAACCGCGGTCCCACTCGTTGCCCCCGCTTCAATCGTGCCGGCCAGTGGCACCACTCGGTTCAACGGCGCTTCAGTTTGGGCCAACGCCCACGGCAAAACCGCAAACGCCGCCACCCAAGAGAGAAAAAAAGTCGAGCTTCGACAAAAACGCATGATTCCCCTCCAACGTGCTCGACCTTGGCCAACAATCAATCGCGATGTGGCCAGTTCCGCCTCGCCCGACGCCTGCTTTGACCTATCGTCTAACCACGTTCATCCGCGCCGCCCACCACGTTCGAAACCCCACCCGCCCATGCTCATCCTAATCGTCCTTGGCGTTATCCTCGCCGTCTTCCTCATCGCCGGCTTCTGGATCACCAGCATCTACAACGGCCTCGTCGCCCTTCGCAATCGCTTCAAAAACGCCTTCGCCCAAATCGACGTCCAACTCAAGCGCCGCTACGACCTCATCCCCAATCTCGTCGAGACCGCCAAGGGTTACATGAAGCACGAGAGCACCACGCTCGAGGCCGTGATCAAAGCCCGCAACATCGCCGCCGCCGCCGCTTCCGCCGTCGCCGCCAATCCCGCCGATGGCAACGCGATGAAAGGCCTCCTTTCCGCCGAGGCCGGCCTCGGCGGCGCCCTCTCTCGCCTCATGGTCGTCTCCGAGCAATACCCCGACCTCAAAGCCAACCAAAACATGATGCAGCTCACCGAGGAGCTCACCTCGACCGAGAACAAAGTCGGCTTCGCGCGTCAGGCCTACAACGACGCCGTCATGGCCTACAACACCGCCCGCGAGATTTTCCCCAACGTGATTTTTGCCGGCATGTTCGGCTTCCTCCCCGCCGAACTCTTCAAGATCGAAGACCCCACAGAGCGCAACGCGCCCAGGGTTTCGTTCAACTGACGACTATCGCAGGACCGGGAATCCTTTCGCCGTCACCTTAACTTTCGCCCAATGGAAACGATCAGCGGCTACGCGAAACCGAGCGGGAGCGAAAAGATTTGGTCTCTTCTGAGTCATCTCTCGGGATTTATCGGTGTTCCGTTTTTGCTGCCCCTCGTCGTTTACCTCTCGATGCGCGGCGATTCTCGCTACGTGACAGACAACGCCCGGGAAGCCTTAAATTTCCACCTATCTATCCTGCTCTATTGCCTCTTTTGTCTGCTGCTCAGCGTCATTTTGATCGGTCTGCCGTTGATGATTTTGATCGGCTTAGCCTATTTCGTGCTCTCGATCATCGCCGCGGTAAAAGCCGCGGACGGTGGCTGCTACCGTTACCCGCTGACGGTGCGGTTCGTGAGATGATCCCTCCGCGTTTCAAAGCGAATCAGGCCAGCCAAAGTTAGCGCTCCAATGGACTTCTTCGAAGCCCAAGCCCGCGCCAAGAAGCGCACGTCACGGCTCGTTGCGCTTTTCTCGCTCGCCGTCCTCGGCACCATCGCCGCCGGCTATTTTGGCGCGGTCGTCGTCACCGGCCAATTCGCCAACGTCACCAGCCTCAGTTCCGGCCGCGCTTTCGAGCGCTCCCAACTCCTAGCTCCCCGCTCCTCGCTTCCTCCATCCTCACTTTGGCAGCCCCAGCTCTTCGCCCTCGTTTCCCTCGGCACCCTCGCCGTCGTCGGCCTAGCCTCTCTTTATAAATGGCACCAGTTCTCCGCCGGTGGTTCTGCCGTCGCCGAGAGCGTCGGCGGACGCCGCGTCGATCCGCACACCACCGACCTCGCCGAACGCCGCCTGCTCAACGTGGTCGAAGAAATGGCCCTCGCCTCCGGCATCGTGATGCCCGGCGTCTTCATCCTCGACGACGAGCCCGCCATCAACGCCTTCGCCGCCGGCCTCACCACGAGCGATGCCGTCGTCGCCGTCACGCGCGGCACCTTGGAAAAACTCACCCGCGACGAACTCCAGGGCGTCGTCGCCCACGAGTTCAGCCATATTCTCAACGGCGACATGCGCCTCAACCTGCGCCTCACGTCGCTCATCTTCGGCATCCTCGTCCTCGGTCTCATCGGCCGCGGTATCATCTCCTCCCTCGGCCGCAGCCGACTCGGCTCGTCGCGCGACAGTAAAAACTCTGGCGGCATCATTGCCGCGATCGGCGCGGCCGGCCTCAGTCTGCTCGTCATCGGCTACGTCGGTTACTTTTTTGGCCGCCTCATCCAGGCTGCCGTCTCCCGCCAACGCGAATTCCTCGCCGACGCCGCCGCGGTCCAGTTCACCCGCAACCCGGCCGGTATCGGCGGCGCGCTCAAAAAAATCGCCGGCTACGCGCTGGGCTCCTCCCTCGCCCACGCCAAGAGCGCCGCTATCGGCCATTTCTTTTTCGCGCAGGGATTTCGATCCACGTTTGGCGGCCTCTGGGCCACCCATCCTCCCGTTGAGGTCCGCATCCGCGCCATCGAGCCTGCCTTCGACGGCAAAGTTTTCGACCCGCCAAAAATCCTCGATGCGACCTACGATAACTGGTCCCGAGTCCGGGGCTTCACTTCACCCGCCTCGGGCGACCGTAGCACTCCGGCCGCCGCCAACCCAGAGCAGAGAGCCGCGCAGCCCAAGTTCTTCCCACCCGGTTCGCTCAACCTCGCCCTCCTCGGCGAGGCCGCGGTCCTTCACGCCTCGCTGCCGCCGCGTCTGCTCGCCGCCGCGCACTCGCCCGCCCAAGCCCCCGTTCTTCTTTACGGTCTCGTACTCTCCGACCACGAGACCACGCAACGTCGCCAAATCTCTCTCATCGCCAGCCGCGCCGGCGGTGAGGCGTTGCATCTCCTCGAAAACCTCGCCCCCCACCTTCGCTCGCTCGGCCCCGCGCAAAAACTCCCGCTGCTCCAACTCGCCCTGCCCGCGTTAAAAACCCTGCGGCCCTCTGCCCTCGCGCCGTTTTTCGAACTGCTCGATGAGCTCGTTCACGCCGACTCCCGCGTCTCCCCTTTCGAGTTCGCCCTGCAAAAGCTGCTCCTGCGCAACGTCGCCGCCACCCGCGCCCCCGCGACCGCGATCATCCAGATCTACTCCTTTCAAGCCGTCGCACCCGAGATCGCCACCGTCCTTTCCGTGCTCGCCCACTCCAGCCCCGGCGACACCGCCGCCGCCTTCGCCGCCGGTGCCGCGCAACTCAAACTTCTCGACGGTCGCCTCGACGCGCCCGCGGCGTCCATCGACCTGCTCGCCCTCGACCTCGCCCTCCACAAACTCGCCACCGCCAGCGCGCCGATCAAGCAACGCCTGCTCGTCGCCGCGACCGCCGTCGTCACCGCCAACGGCGAGGTTCACGTCGAAGAATACGAACTCCTCCGCGCGATCGCCGCCACCCTCGACATTCCACTCCCTCCGCTCCCTCCGCTCCCGCAGTAGGGCATCGCGCGTCGACGCCCGTTCGTTTCTGCCCACCTTCGACCGCCTCCTGACCTCCCGCGCTCGGCCGTTGGTGAAACCTCGCTCTATCCCATCCGTTCTATCCCGGGGGAAACCAACCCGCGCCCCCAGCGTCTTCCTCCTCATGTTCCCCGACCCCCAGTCCGACCGGTTCCACGACCATAATTCACCCCGCGGTTCTCAGCTCGTCCACCCTTGCCACGGTATCTCGACCGAGCTCGAGGACTATTTTTTAACCCGCCGCCAGTTTCTCTCCCGCGTCGGCATGGGCGTAGGCGCCCTCGGTCTCGCCTCGCTCGTACCACAATCCCAACTCCTCGGCGCGCCGGCCGCCTCCGCCCTTGCTCTCGGGCCCAGCCCGCTTCTCCCCAAGCCTCCGCATTTCTCCGGCAAGGCCAAAGCCATCATCCATATCTTTGCTCAAGGCGCCCCCTCGCACCTCGACACGTGGGACCCCAAGCCCGCCCTTTCCCGCCGCGACGGCAAGACTCTCCCCGACGGCGGCATCGCCATGGGCTCGCCTTTCAAGTTTCAAAAATACGGCCGCTCCGGCCTCGAGGTCAGCGACGCCTTTGCCAAGACCGCCGCCCATGCCGACGACCTCGCCGTCATCCGCTCCATGTGGACCGATATTCCCGCCCACGACGTCGCCACCGTCTTCATGAACACCGGCTCGCTCCGCATCGTGAAGCCCAGCCTTGGCTCTTGGCTCGTTTACGGCCTAGGCACCGAAAACCAAAATCTCCCCGGCTTCATCGCCTTGCGCGACGGCCGCCTCCCCGTCGGCGGCGTCACCAACTACGGCTCCGCCTTCCTCCCCGGCACCTTCCAAGGCGCCTCCGTCAACACCACCGCCGCCAACGTGCAGCAGATGATTCAAAACATCCGCAACAGCTACGTCGCCCCCAAAGAACAGCGACGCCAACTCGACTTCGTCAATCAGCTCAACCAGGTCCACGCCCAAAATCTCCAACGCGAATCCGCCCTCGAGACGCGCCTCGAATCCTACGAGATCGCCTTCCGCATGCAGACCGAGGCCACCGACGCGTTCGACATCACCAAAGAATCCGAGTCCACCCGCGCCGCCTACGGCACGAGCCAACAGGGCAAACAACTCCTCATCGCCCGCCGTCTCGTTGAGCGCGGCGTGCGCGTCGTCCAAGTCTGGCACAACGGCTGGGACCACCACCAGGACCTCCACGAGAAACTCTCCACTAAGGCCGGTGAGATCGACGGCCCGCTCGCCGC
This sequence comes from Opitutus sp. GAS368, assembly GCA_945869845.1. Taxonomy (GTDB): domain Bacteria; phylum Verrucomicrobiota; class Verrucomicrobiia; order Opitutales; family Opitutaceae; genus Tous-C4FEB. The sequence goes on from CAMBRG010000050.1 coordinate 9,215, forward strand.
CCTCTTCTCCGACCTCAAACAACGCGGCCTCCTCGACAGCACCCTCGTCGTTTGGGGCGGTGAGTTTGGCCGCAAACCCACCAAAGATAAAAACGGCTACGACAACCCCGGCCGCGACCACAACGCCAAGGCCTTCTCCGTCGTCATGGCCGGTGGCGGCATCAAGGGCGGCACCGTCCACGGCGCGACCGATGAATTCGGCGCCGCGTCCGTCACCGACAAGGTCCACGTCCACGACCTCCACGCGACGATGCTCCACTGCCTCGGCCTCGATCACACCAAGCTCACCTATCGCTTCAACGGTCGCGACTTCCGCCTCACCGACGTCGCCGGCGACGTCGTCAAACCCGTCCTTGCCTAAGCGCCCCGACGACCATGCGCCCCCTCTCATTCTCTTTCCTCTTTCTCTTACTCTTTCTCCCCACCGCCCGCGCCCAAGCCGCTGCGCCCCTCGCCGCGCCCGCGGCGATTTCCCCCGCCGACCTCCAGTTTTTCGAAAACAAGATCCGCCCGGTCCTGATCGAGCATTGCTACAAGTGCCACAGCCACGATGCCGACCGGGTCAAGGGCGGCCTCTTTCTCGACTCCTCTGCCGCTCTGCTCGCCGGCGGCGACACCGGCCCGGCCATCATCCCCGGCAAGCCTGCGGATAGCCTCCTCCTTACCGCGATCAGTTACAAAGACGACGAACTCCAAATGCCCCCCAAGGGCAAAAAACTCACTGACGCGCACATCGCCGACTTCACCGAATGGATCCGCCGCGGCGCCCCCGATCCCCGCATCCCCACCGCGGCCAAGCCCGGTTCCGCCACCGCCGGCTACGGCGGCGTCGGCAAAAAACACTGGGCGTTCCAGCCCGTCAGCAAGCCCGCAATCCCCGCCGCCGCCACTGCCGCCGACACGGCGTGGATCAAAAACCCCGTCGATCACTTCATCCTCGCCAAACTCGCAGACCACGGCCTCACCCCCAACCCCGCGGCCGATCGCCGCACGTTGATCCGCCGTCTCACCTTCGACCTCACCGGCCTTCCACCCACCGAAGCCGAAATCATCGCCTTCGAATCCAATTCGCTCCGTGATTCCGACTCCGCCTACGCCGCCCTCGTCGACCGCCTGCTGGCCGCCCCGGCCTACGGTGAACGCTGGGGCCGCTACTGGCTCGATGTCGCCCGCTACTCCGACACCAAGGGCGACGCCAAAGGCCGCGAAGACCTGCGCTACGCCAACGCCTGGACTTACCGCGACTACGTCATCGACGCCTTCAACCGCGATAAACCCTACAACCAGTTCATCGTCGAACAACTCGCCGCCGACCGCCTCCTCGCCGAGTCCGTCAAAAAATTCAAAGCCAAGAACCCCTCCGCCGAGCCGCCCCAAGATCAGCGCGTTCTCGCCGCCCTCGGTTTCCTTTCCCTCGGCAACAAGTTCGACGGCAATCCCCACGACATCATCAACGACCGCATCGACGTCACCTCGAAAGCCTTCCTCGGCCTCACCGCCACCTGCGCCCGTTGCCATGATCACAAGTTCGATCCCATTCCCACCAAGGACTACTACTCGCTCTACGGCGTCTTCGCCAATGTCACCGAACCTAAGTTCGCCCGCGATCAGCCCACCCTCTTCGCCAAGATTCCGAAAACGCCCGAGCTCATCGACTACCTCACCAAATCGGACGAACTGAAAAAACAAGCCGACCAAGTCGAAGCCGACTACGCCGCCTTCCGCAAATCCCGCTCCCGCGACGCGGAAAAACGCCGCGAATTCGTCCGGGCCGAGACCAAGGTTCTCCGCGAAATCGGCGACCTCGATTCCTCCCACCCCGGAGCCCCCGCCCGCGCCCATGTCGTCTCCGACGTCCCCCGCTCCCGCGACTATCCCGTGCTCATCCGCGGCGAAGCCCAGAACAAAGGCCCCGTCGTCCCCCGCCGTTTCCTCGAAATCCTTTCACCCGATCCGAAAAATCGCCCCGATTGGAAAGAGGGCAGCGGCCGCCTCCAACTCGCCCTCGCCATCGTCGATCCGAAGAACCCTATGACCGCCCGCGTCCTCGTAAACCGCGTCTGGCAACAACACTTCGGCGCCGGCTTCGTCGCCACCCCCGACGACCTCGGCAACATGTCCTCCCCGCCCACTCATCCCGAACTGCTCGACTACCTCGCGGCCCGCTTCGTCGAAGACGGTTGGTCCATCAAGCAGCTCCACCGCCTCATCGTGACCAGCGCGACTTACCGCCAAAGCTCCGCCAATAATCCCAAGTTCGCCGCGCAGGACCCCAACAACCATTACCTCTGGCGAGCCAACCTCCGTCGCCTCGACTTCGAGCAACTCCACGATTCCCTCCTCGCCATCGCCGGCACCCTCGAGCCCAAGCTCGGCGGCAAATCCATCGGCATGGGCACCGAAGATTTCGCCACCCGCCGCGCCGTCTACACCTACATCGACCGCCGCAACCCGCCCGAACTCCTCACGCAGTTCGATTTCCCCAGCCCCGATATTCCGAGCGGCCGCCGCTACGAAACCATCGTTCCCGCCCAGGCGCTCTTCCTCATGAACAGCCCCCTCGTCGTCGAGACCGCCCGCAAGCTCACGCACCGGCCCGCCTTCGCCGATCTCAAGAGCGACCAGGAACGCGTCACCTCGCTCTACCTCGCCATCTACCAACGCCACCCCAGCGAACAGGAAGTCTCGCTCGGCGTCCGCTACGTGAAAGCCAACCCCACGGGCAAAGCCCTCGAAGTTCCGCTCGCGGCCTCGGTCGCGAGCGCCCAAGAAGCGAAACGCAAACAGCGCCTCGCCGACAAAGTCGCCGCCATGGCCGCCAGCAAAAAAGGCGGCACGGACAACCGTCCCCCCGGCGGCATCGCGATGAACGCGTCCCTAGCCCCCGTCGACGCCTGGACCAAACTCGCCCACGCCCTCTTCCAAACCAACGAAGCGATCTTCCTTAACTAATTGCAGGATGCTTCTTAAACTCAAAATCGCCCGACGTAGTTTCGGAATGTGGACGCCGACGATTACAAAATGATCGAAGTCATCGAGCAGAATGCCGCCTTAGAGCGAGGCCGGCGTTGGATGTATCTCTTTGCGACAGTGGTGATGACTGTGAGTTCGATCAGCCGGATCAGCAGCGGTGAGCTGACGAAAGAATGCTGGACCACCGCAAATCTGATGCTAGCCATCTTTGGAGCCTTCATTTTTGGTGGAGTGACACTCCGCGCTTGGGGCAAAAATCGTGAATTGGAACTGCTGCTAAAGCTCTCCACCGAATTGAAGCAGCGCAGATCTGAAATCGGCACGACCGATTCCCATCCAGCCACCGCCGAGCCGCGGTCCGTTCTCTGAGCGACCTGTGGGCTATTTGGCGGCCTGGGTTCCTCCGGCTTCCCCGCTAAAGCCTCACTTGTTTAGCCGCCTCTGAAAAGGCCCCACTTGACCAAACGACCCTCTGTTCTAGTCTTTAACCCATGAAAGCCACCGGATTCACCTACTGGCAGGACGGTGCCGATTGGATCGGCTATCTCGACGAGTTTCCCGACTATCTCACGCAGGGCACGAGCTTCGAAGACCTCAAGACTCACTTGGCGGACCTACACGGCGATCTTACCTCCGGAAAGATTCCCCATGTCCGTCGCCACGCCGAGCTTCAGATGGCATGAAGCGGCGCGACCTCATCCGCAAAGTTGAGGAACAAGGAGCGATTTTTATCCGACATGGCGGAAAGCACGATTGGTTTCAGAACCCCGCGACCAAAGTTTCGCAACCGATTCCCCGTCACACGGAGATTAACGAAATGCTCGCGCGCAGTATTCTCAAAAAACTTTCCGCCAAGTAAGCGGCGCCCAGCCCTTCTCTCGCCTACCCCTCACACTCCCGCTCCGGCCACGTCTCCTTCGCATAGGCCGCGCCCCCTCGATCACCGCCCGCACCAGCGGTGACGCCTCACACCGCCACAGCGCCCCCATCGTCACCAGCGCAAATTCCTGCAGGGGCAACTCCGCGAACCGCGTCCCCGCTGAGCCCCCCCTACTTCAGCCGCCGCTGCAACGCGGCCAACGCCGCTTCCAGCGCCGCCGCCTGCCTCCGCAGTTCCACCACATCGTCACCGATCCGCGCCTCGCCCGTTGCCGCCAAGTGCCGCTCGCGCGTATCGTCTTCCATGTCCTGCCGGGCTTCGTCCATGCCGCTCACGATCACGCCGATCAAAAGATTCAAGGTGATCATCGTCCCCAGCAGAATAAACGACACGAAATACCCGATCGAGACCGCCGCACCCGCCGGTCCGGCGATCTGCGTGCGCATGATGTCAGCCCAACCTTCCAACGTGACCACTTGAAACAGCGTCAGCGCCGCCGCTCCCAGCGTGCCGAAATGCTCTGGGTCCGTCCGCCCAAAAAGCGACACGCCCAAAACGGCATACACGTAAAATAACACACTCAACAGCAGCGCCACGTAGCTCATCGAGGGGATGCTCTTGAGCAACGCGCCCACGAGAATCTGCAACCGCGGTACCGCCGTGATCAACCGTAACACCCGCAGCACGCGCACCAACCGCAACACCGCCGCAAACTCCGCGTGCACCGGCAGCAAACACACCGCTACAATCACGAAATCAAAGACGTTCCAGCCGTCGGAAAAAAATCGCCACGGCCGCGTCCCGCACGCGCCGATCCGCAGCGCCAGCTCGACCACAAAAAACGTCAGCACCACGCGGTCGATCGCATGCAGCACGCCGCCGGCCCGCGCCATCAGCGACCCGCTCGTCTCCAAACCTACGAGCACCCCCGCAAAAAGAATCACGCCCAACACGGCGCGCTGAAACCCTTTCGACTCCACGATCTTTAGACAAAACGATTGCATGATCCCAAAATTACCCGGCCCAAACCAGCGCCGGCAACCGCGCAGCGAGAACCCCCGCCATTTTTTGGCCGCGCGAGGCGTCGGGCGATAGCACCGACCGGTGGTCGGTGTTCAAAATTTACAGCGCTTCGTAGCCCAGCTTCGCCTCAGGCGGCGTGGGCGGCGGGGGCGTCACCCCACGAGCGATCATGATCTCTTGCATCGTCGCGATCGTCTCAAAGCCCGGTTTGAAATTTCCGAACCGGTGCCCTTCCGCGATCAACAGCGGCGTCCAGCCGCGTTTATTCTTCTGATTCCACACCTCGATCTTTGCGCCCTTCGTATCGAGAAATTTTGCCGTCTTTGGAAAATTGGCGAACGCCGCCCCGTGCATCGCCGTATCCCCAGTCGCCGCCACCGCGTTGATGTCCGCACCGAGACTCAACAGATAACCCACCGCCTCGACCGCTTCGTCGTCGGTCCCCGCTTCCTCTTCCACCGATCTCGTGCCGAGGCCGGCCGCCGCCATGAGCGGCGTGATTCTATCCACATTCATTATCGTCGGGTCGGCTCCGAGCTCGACCAAGAGCTTCAGATATGCCGTGTCCGCCGCGTCCGCCGCCAACAGAAACGGCGTGCAATCCTTCCGATCGATTCGCCCGCCGCCCTTCGGCCCGCCCGTGAGCTGCAGATTCACTTCGGCCCCTTTTGCCACGAGCTTCCGGATGAGTTGCTCGCTCGTCATCGTGCCCTGCCCTTCGGGAATCGGGTCGCCTTCGTCTTCGCCGCGATCTGGTTTTCGGATCCAATTTAGAATGTGCAAGGGCGCGAAGCCCGAGCGCAGATCGTTGGGGTTGGCGCCGGCATCAAGCAGGAAGCCCGCGAGTTCAAAATGCCCGTTCTCCACCGCCATCGTCAGCGCACCGGATCCTTTTCGCGGGTGCTTCCGGGTCAGCTTCATCGTCGGTTCCGTCACCGCGTTCACGTCAACGCCCGCCTTTAAAAATGCCGACACGATCTCGAGCTGTCCCGCTCGGACCGCAAACAACAGAGGCGTGAACCCCGTGGCCAAGGGCGTCCGAAAATCCGCTCCCGCCGCGAGCAACGCCTCGACGACGGCCAGATGGCCTTCGGCCGCCGCCCACATCATCGCCGTCTGGCCGTCCGGCAGTTTCGCGTCGACGCCCGCGCCGCGGGCCAACAGCACGTTCACCACCGCCACTTTGCCCGTGCGGGCCGCCGTCATGAGCGGCGTCTCGCCGCCGTGAAGCGCCGTGTTCGGATTGGCGCCGTTGGCGAGCAGCAGCTCGGCAAACTCCGCGTGGCCGTTCGTGCAGACGAGCGAGAGCGGCGTCACGCCATAGCGATTCGTGATCTCGGCTTTCGCGCCGGCGGCGAGCAGAGTTTTTCCGGTCTCAAGATCGTCGTGATACGCCGCCCAATGGAGCGCCGTCATGCCGTCAACCTGCGCGACGTTTAAGTCGGCCTTCGCCGTTTTGGCGAGCAGCCCGCGCAGGGCCGCCGCGTCTTTTCGCTCGGCAGCGTCGGCGATCGGCGTGGTCGCGGCAGGGGCGTTCACCCCGCCCAGCATCAGGCCGGCGGCCAAGATCAGGGAGCGCGAGCCCGGCCTCAACCGAAGCCGTCTCACCGGCGAAAACGCTGGCCGACCGCCGGTCATACCGAGAGCGGTTGAAAAATCTCGTCCATCTTGCCGCTGCTGTCGCCGAAGCGGTCCAGTTTCACGCCGACTTTGTCGAGCAGCGAGAGGTGGAGATTCGCGAGCGGCGTGGGCTCTTTGTAGCGGATGTGTCGGCCGCCCTTCATCCCGCCGGCCGCCCCGCCCGCGACGAGCACGGGGAGATTGGTGTGATCGTGGACGTTCGGATTGCCGATGCCGCTGCCGTAGAGCAGGAGCGAGTGATCGAGCAGCGTGCCGTTGCCTTCGGGCGTGGCCTTGAGGCGTTCGAGGAAGTAAGCAAAAAGCGACACGTGAAACGCGTTGATCTTGGCCATGCGCGCAACCTTCTCCGGGTCGTTCCCGTGGTGGGAAAGCGGATGGTGCGGATCGGCTACGCCCGTCTCGGCGACATAGGTGCGATTGCTGGTCTCACGCGCGAGCTGGAAGGTCGTGATCCGCGTGATGTCGCCCTGCATCGCGAGCACTTGGAGATCGAACATCAGGCGCGCATGGTCGGCATACGAAGCCGGCACGCCCAGCGGACGGTCCAGATCGGCCGGGAGATTATTTTTCGCGACATCCGCCTCCGCCTTCTGAATGCGGCGTTCCACTTCACGCACCGTGTCGAGATACTCGGCCACCTTGGCCCGATCAGCCGGCCCAAGATTCCGGCGCAGGCTCGCGATGTCCTCGGTGATCCAATCGAGCAGGCTCGCCCGTTTGCGCAACGCCGCTCGGCGCTCGGCCAGCGAGCCACCTTCGCCAAAGAGCCGTTCAAAGACGATGCGCGGGTGCGCCTCCGAGGGCAGCGGCGTCGTCGGCGAGGACCACGAGAGATTGTTTTGGTAAACGCAGGCGTAGCCGTTGTCGCACTGGCCGGTCGTTTGCAGCATGTCCATCGAGAGCTCGAGGGACGGGAGCTGGGTCGCGTGCCCGATCTGCTGCGCGGCGATTTGGTCGGCGGTCGTGCCGAGATAGTAATCGGAGCTTTCGGTGTGCTTCGCCTTGGCGGCGCTCAGAAAGGCCGCGTTCGAGGTCGCGTGGGAGCCGGGGTAGGCCGTGCGCAGCTCGAGGTTTGTAATCGCCGTGACGTGGCTCTTCACGCTTTCGAGCGATTTCAGAATCGGTGACAGCTCGCCGAGTTTTCCATCGGTGCCGCCGGGCGTCCAGCGGCCGATGTCGCAGCCCATCGGCATAAAAATGTAGCCGAGTCGCTTCACCGGCAGGGCCGCCGTCGCGGACGCGGCCGTGGCGGCGGGAATCATCGCATCGAGCAACGGGAGCGCCAAGGAGGCGCCCATTCCGCGCAAAAACGTCCGACGGGGCAGGGCTTTTTTTGTAATGATCATGGGGTCTTCCTCATTTGAAACGGGGTGCTGTTCACGATACCGAGAATTAGGGTGGAGAAACGAAAATCCTCCACACGGGCGCTTCGGAGTATTTGCCGAATCGCCGGCGCGTCAAACGGCTCGACGCCGCGGCCAAGGGCATAAATCAGGAGCTTTTCCGTCAAAGCGCCCGCAAAATGATCCGGGCGTTGCAACAGGGCGCGCTCGAGTGCGGCTACGCCGACAAACGTGCTGCCGTCCGCCAACCCGCCCGAGGCATCGACCGGCTGACCGCCCTCCGCCGACCGCCAGCGGCCCACCGCGTCGAAGTTTTCCAGCGAGAACCCGACCGGGTCCATCACGTCATGACAGCTCGCGCACACGGGATTCGCGCGGTGGGCCGCGAGCCGGGCCCGCATCGGCAAAAAGGATGAGACGGTGTTGTCTTCCAGCGTCGGAATGTCGGGCGGTGCCGGCGGCGGCGGCTCGCCCACGATGTTTTCCAAAACCCAATGCCCGCGGATCGTCGGCGAGGTGCGCGTCGCGTAAGAGGTCACGGTCAATATGCTCCCATGCCGCAGCAAGCCGCCGCGCGGCCGATTCGGCTCACCCGCAAACGACACCCGCCGGAAGCGGGGGCCGTAGATGTGCGGAATGCCGTAGTGTTTCGCGAGGCGCTCGTTGAGGAACGTATAATCCGCGCTGAGCAAGTCGGTGACGCTGCGGTCTTCGCGCAGGATGCTTTCGAAAAACAGTTCCGTCTCTTGGCGCAGAGCTTGGCGCAAGTTGTCGTCGAAGTCGGGGAACAACCGCAGATCGGGCGTCGCCGCTTCGAGCTTCCGCAGATAAAGCCACTGGCTCGCAAAATTCGTCACCAAACTGCCCGAGCGGCCGTCGGCCAGCATCCGGCGAACTTGCGCCTCCAACCGCTTCGGTTGCCGCAGGTCGCCCCGCACCGCCGCCGCGATCAATTCATCATCGGGCAGACTGCTCCAGATGAAGAACGCTATCCGGGACGCCAGTTCGAGGTCGCTGACCCGGTAAACCGATCCCGCCGCGAGCCCGACCGGGTCCTCTTCGACGCGGATCAAAAATCGCGGACTCACCAAGACCGCCGTCAGAGCGCCCTCGATCCCGGCTTCGAAGCCGTTTTCATCCCGCGCCTCCCGGAAAAACTGCAACGGTTTGCGCAAATCGTCCTCCGTGACCGGCCGGCGATACGCGCGGCGGATCAGGGGCGTCAGAATCTCGCGGGCCCGTGCATCCTGCTCGGCCACCGTCGCCGCCGCCGCGAGCGGTTTCGCGTCGCCAAAAATCGCGCGCCGACTCTCCGAATCGCCCGGCCCTTTCGCGTCAAACGGCCCAGTGATCGTCACCTGAAAAAGCGCCGGCGCCGTGCGCGGGTGCCGATGCATGTTAAACCGCGCCAAAAACGGCAACCGCTCCGTCTCAATCAGCGCCGAGGGATTCTTGATAAAGGTCACCCCCACGTCACGAGCGCCCGCCTTTACCGGCACCCGAAATTTGAGGTGCGCGTCCACGCCCTCCGCGTTCTTGTCGCTCCCGGTCGGTCTGACCGTAAAGAGCCTCACGCGCTCCCGATCGATCAACACCTCGACTTCGTGCGGCTTGCGCAGTCCTTCGACCTGCTCATTGCGGTCACGTTGGAGTCGGATCTGGATCTCGTAGTCCCCATCCTGGGGAAAGACGTAGGGAATTAGCGTCCCGCCGCGCGTGCCCGGCGGCAGTCCCGCGAGGCGCTCTTCCTGCGTCAGATCGGCCCGCACGCGAAAGGTGTCTCCACCCGGCACCTTGCGCGGCGTTCCGATCGCCAGCCGCGCGATCTTTTGCGCCGCCGAGACGTAGCGATCCAGCAAGGTCGGAGAAAGATTTCCCACGGTGACGTTGTCGAAACCGTGACTCGGCTCGTCGTTTGGCAGCAACGTGGTCGCATCGACTTCGAGCGCGAGCAGATCGCGGACGGCGTTTTGATACTCCGTGCGATTCAACCGGCGAAACGTATCCGTGCGCCCGGGATTAGGCGCGGTGACGGCGGCCAGATCGAGCGACCGCTCCAGCTCCGCCACGACCCGCTTGTAACTCTCCGCGTCCGGCCGCTCATCGGCGATCGGCGGCATTTGCCGATGGTCGAGCTTGCGCAAAACCTTCTCCCAGACCGCCGGATTCGTCGCCGGATTTTTCGCATCCAAACCTTCCAACGAAAACTTGCCCTTACGAATCCCGTCGTCGTGGCACTCGATGCAGAACCCTTGGATCAACTTTTCGGTCGGGTGCGCCGCCGCGCCGCTGCTCTGCGCAAGGCCCGCCGACACCCCGCTCAGTGCCACGCCGCCGAGCACGGCAAAGCGCGACAATCCAGACCAAGAAATGAAAGCAAGCTGCGGCATGATAGGGGTAACAAAGTCCGAAAGAAAAACGGTACTGCGAGCGACGACCCACTTCGAAATTCGATTCAGAGAAAATAGCAAAATATTTTACCACCCACCCCCGTCTTCACCGTCCCACCTCACTTCCGCTTCGCCACCAGCACGTCCCCGCCCTTCGTCGCGTCGAACGACCCGTCCCATTTCGCCACCACCAGCGTCGCCACGGCGTTGCCGATGAAATTCGTGATCGCCCGCGCTTCCGACATGAAGCGGTCCACCCCCAAAATCAGCGCCATGCCGGCCACCGGAATTTTGTCCGTCGCCGCCAGCGTCGCGGCCAGCGTGATGAACCCGCTCCCCGTCACCCCGGCCGCACCCTTCGAAGTAATCATCAACACGAGCAGCAGCTTGCCCTGTTCCCACAAAGTAAGGTGGGTATCTGTGGCCTGCGCCACGAACAGCGCCGCCATCGTCAAATAGATCGATGTGCCGTCCAAATTAAACGAGTAACCCGAGGGCACCACGATGCCTACCACCGGCCGCGCGCACCCCGCGTGCTCCATCTTGTGCATCAATCCCGGCAACGCCGTCTCCGACGACGAAGTGCCCAGCACGATCAGCAACTCCTCGCGGATATACCTGATGATTTTCCAGACACTGAAGCCGTTGAACCGCGCGATCAGTCCCAACACGACGAAGACAAACACCGCGCACGTCAGATAAACACACGCCAGCAGCGCCCCGAGCGAGACCAGCGACTTCAGCCCATATTTCCCGATGGTGAACGCCATCGCGCCGAACGCCGCCGCCGGGGCCAGTTTCGTCACCATCGTTACGATGCCGAAAATTACGCGGGACACTTCGTTGATCAAATTCAGCACCGGTCGCCCGTGCTCGCCGATCTGCCCCAGCGCGATCCCGAACAAGACCGCCAACAGCAGCACCTGCAAAATTTCCCCCTCCGCAAACGCCCCTACAAACGTGTTGGGAATGATGTGCAAAAAAAACTCCGCTGGCGTCTGGCCCTGAATCGCCGCCTTCGCGTAGCCAGCCACCGCCTTCGCATCGAGCGTCGCCGCGTTTGCATGCACGCCCGCGCCCGGTTCGAACACGTTCGCCACCACCAACCCGATCACCAGCGCCAACGTCGAAACTACTTCAAAATACAACAGCGCCTTGCCGCCCACGCGCCCGACTTTCTTCAAATCGCCCATGCCGGCCAACCCTACCACCACCGTCGCGAAAATGATCGGCGCGATCAGCATCTTCACGAGCTTGATGAATCCGTCACCCAGCGGCTTGAGCGACGCGCCGAAATCGGGCCACACGTAGCCGACCATCACCCCCACCACGATCGCCACGAGCACTTGCAGGTAGAGTGTGTTGCGTTTTACCGGCACACTCGGATCGGCTAGGGTGGACTGCATCGCCCGAGCGAACCTCAGCGGTCGCGCCCGGTGCAACGGTTAATCCCGATCAAACCCGATTTTTGCCTCCCACGCGACCCGCCGGCCCTGCTCCGCCCCGCGCGCCCTAGAATTTCGGGCCCGCGCTTGCCCGTCCCGCGCGGCCACCTCAATTTTTCTCCCACCGTGACCCTCGCCGCCAAACTCCAAACCCTCGTCGACGACTTCGCCCCCATCGACGACCTCCAAGAACGCCTCACCCTCGTCGTCGACCGGGCCCGCCGTTACCCGTCGTTGCCGGCCGAAACCCGCATCGACGCCCACCGCGTGCTGGGCTGTATTTCCGCCGTCTGGCTCACCGCCGAGCTCCGCGCTGGCCGACTGCACTTTCACGCCGACGCCGATTCGCCTCTCGTGCGCGGCCTCGTCGTCTTCCTCGCCGATTTTTTCAACGACAGTCCGCCCGCCGAAATCGCCGCCAACGAGACCGATCCCTTGGCCGCCCTCGACCTGCTCAAGAATCTCTCGCCCACCCGCCGCAACGGCCTCACCGCCGTCCGCCAACGCATCCACACCCTCGCCCTGGCTCTCGCGTAGGGCAGGGTCTGCGACCCGCCCCTCCGCGCCGCGCCGCCCTTTCTCCTTTCTCTCCACCGCCTTCTTTTCCGTGTAGCCCGTGTATTCCGTGGGCCCCAAATCCGATTCCGACGTTCGTGTCTTTCGTGGGTTTCGTGGTTAACCCTTCATTCTCTCCCGCCTGATGTTCTTCGACGCCCACAACCACCTCGCCTCGCCCGCGCTCACGCCGCACCTCCCGCAAGTTCTGGCCGACCTCACCGCGGCCGGCGTCACCCACGCGGTCGTCAACGGCACCGAGGAATCCGACTGGTCCACCGTCGCCGCCCTCTGCGCTGCGGTCGCTCAACCCTCACCGCGTCTGCCTCAACTTTCGCTCCTGCCGTCCTACGGGCTTCACCCTTGGGACGTCGGAAATCGTTCTCCCGCGTGGCTCGAAGCCCTTCGAACCCACCTCGTCTCCGATCCCCGGGCCGCGGTCGGCGAAATCGGCCTCGACCGCTGGATGCTCGACCGCGCCCGCCCCGATGACCCGCGCCTCGCCGGTCTCCGCCGGGCTCCGCTTGACGAGCAAGTCACCGCCTTCAAAACCCAGATCGACCTCGCCGTCACCTTGGATCGACCCGCCACGATTCACTGCATCGATGCCTTCGGCCTTCTCCTTGAAACGCTGAGCTCCGTCCCGCTTCCCCCGCGCGGTTTCTTACTTCACGCCTACAGCGGCTCCGTCGAACTCGTCGCCCCGTTCGCCGCCCTCGGCGCCTATTTTTCCTTCAACGCCGCCTACCTCGCCCCGCGCCATACCCGGCTCCGCGAGCTTTTCAGCAGCATCCCGCTCGCCCGTCTCCTCATCGAGACCGACGCCCCCGCGATGCTCGCCCCACCCGCCCACGCGCCGTTCTCCCTCACCGCCGACCCCGCCTTGAATCATCCCGCGAATCTCGCCGCTTCCTACGCCGCCCTCGCGCACCTCCGCGAAATCCCCCTCGCGGACCTCACCGCCACGGTTGCCGCCAATTCCCACCATCTGTTCCTCGGTGAATAATGCGGGCGAGCTATTCGTCGCCCGGCAGTCTCGACCTCACCTTCGCGGAAACTGCGCCCGCAACACTTCCGCCAACCCCGCCTTATCCATTTCCCGCCGAGCGATGGAGATCATCGCGTCGTAGAGTTCGTCTTGGTTCGGCTTCGCATAAAAACCGTTGATCGCCAGAAAAGCCAACGCCGTGGTGATCGCCGTTCTCTTATTTCCGTCAAGGAACGCCTGCGACTCGGCCAAATGAAAAGCATAGGCCGCCGCCACATCAAACGCATCGCCGCAGCCATAATTCCACGTGTTCATCGCCGACGCCAACGCCGACTCCACTGCCCCTTGATCGCGCACGCCGTCTATTCCGCCGTGCAATTCGAGCGAGGTCCGATGCGCTCGCATCACCTGCGCGAGCGAGACAAAAACTGGATTCGCGGAGTTCATTGCGCCAAACGGCGCAACAAATCGTGGTTGTCGGCAAACACCTGCTTGGCCGCACGGTCGAAATCCGCATCCGTCGCAAATTGTCCGCCGATATCCGGCTGCGCGACGTGGCTCCTGTTCAAATAGTCGTTCACCTCCGCCCGCTCTTCCGGCGGCAGTTTCTTGATCAGCTCAATGATTTCAGCGGCACTCATTTGAATTCCACGATAGCGGTCGCCTCTCCTCGCGCAAGCCCCAGCTCCGTCTCCGCCCTACGCTCCCTCACACGTAGAACCGCCGCTCACGCCGATAATAATCCAGCGTCCGCGCCAGCGCCGTGCGTAGATTCGTCCGCGGTTTCCAGCCGAGCAGCCGCGCGATCTTCCGGTCGTCCGCAAAATAGTCGCCGATATCGATCTTTTTTCGGTCCGCCGGAAACTCCCGCACCACCATCGCCCCGCCGCCGTTCTCCCCGATCATCAGCTCGGCGAGCGCCTGCAGCGTCACCGGCGGCGGCCCGCCCAAATTAAACACCT
>CAMBRG010000051.1 GCA_945869845.1 Opitutus sp. GAS368
TTCGCCGTTTTCAAAAATGCGTCGTAATCGGCCAAGGTCTCCGCGTGCGCCAACCGCTCAAACATCGCCTCGCCTTTCAAGGTCTCGACCGTGATCCCCGCCGGCGCCTCCAATGGCGCCCCGCTCAACCACGCAAAGGGCCTCAAACCGTCCGTCTGCTCCCGCCGTCCGCCTTCAGGTGTGACCACCGCCAGGTGCACGCGACCGTCATCGTCCACCCAGACTCCAGCCAGTGTTTCAGTCGTCATACAGAAAAATAAAAGTGACGCCCCGCCTGTGCCGTATGCCCAAAGGCTCAGGACCTTTTTAGGTTAAGGTGGGCGCCTCCTCCGCAGCGTCTGCTTTCCGATTTACGGCCTAGCATCTTCCGCGACGGTATTGGCTCCCGTAATAATTCTAAGGCAAAGAGCAGTTATTGAAAGCACCTCGAACACTGCAGGGCGTCGCCAAAAAACTAGGTCGCACCCCATCGCCGTCAAACGCCAATCACGATTCGATGATGCTCGAATCTAAATGCTGGATAATGAGCTCCTGCACGGTCGCCAAAAAGAGGTAGCACATAAAAGCCTTTCGCACCGCCTCACTCATCTGCTCCAACTCCACTTCGCCGCCTTCCAGCGCATCGTCGTCGAGCCCTTTCAGATAAACTTCGCGCAACCGGAGCCGCACCGCCGCACACGCGCGCACGATCGGTTCCGCATTGTCTTCGTCGAAAGCCACGATGCCTTCGGCGAAGAACTCGTCGTCGAACAAAGCCAACAGCGCCTTCACGTCCTTGCTCTGGCCATCCAACAGGTCGCCCACCCACGCGTCGCGAAACTCCTGGTCGATGTCGCCCAAATCCTGCGGCGCCGCAAGTTTTTGACCCAGCCCGTCCGCCAGTTGCCGGATCACATCCAGCAACGGCGCCACCACCGGTAAGCTGAGTTTGACTTCAATTCGTTTCATCAAGCTCGACCACCGCGGTCAGGTGCCATTGTTGCAAGGTATAGACGTAGGCTTCGGCTTTCTCGCGCAGGCCGCTCCAGACCACCGAGCGGCCCTGCTCGTGGACTTCCAGCATGTGCCGACGCGCCACGGTTTCGTTGAAGCCGAAGATCTTTTTAAAAACCATCATCACGTAGGACATCAGATTCACCGGATCGTTCAGCACCACGACCCGCCACACTCCGCCGAGTTTCACTTCGGTGCGGCTGAGCGTCTCGGTGGACGAGGAGTCTTTGGTTCCCGCTTTCGTCATGCCGACTTCGCCTTCGCCTCGGCCACGGTCGCCGCGAGTCGGGCCTCGATTTCCGCCAAGGGCACCTTGGCGACATCTTTGGAGTTACGCGCTTTCAACTCAACGATCCCATCTTTGAGCCCCTTGCTGCCGATCGTGATCCGCAGCGGAATACCAATAAGATCGGCGTCTTTGAATTTCACGCCCGGCCGCTCCGCGCGATCATCGACGAGCACATCCGCGCCCGCCTGCTCCGCCACGGCCCCGAGTTTCTGCGCGAGCCCCATCGCTTCAGGCGAATCCGGATCGAGCACGCAGATCAGCACTTGAAACGGCGCCACGTTCCACGGCCACACGATCCCATCGGAATCGTGGCTTTGCTCGATCACCGCCTGCATCGTGCGGCTGATGCCGATACCGTAGCAGCCCATCTCGAAAAAATGGGTCTGCTTCTGATCGTCGGTGTAAACGGCATTATATTTCTCCGAATATTTGGTGCCGAGCTTGAAGATGTGTCCGACCTCGATGCCGCGCCGCACTTGCAAGGGCTGGCCCGACTGCGGGCAGGGTTCGCCCGGACGCACCCGGCGGAAGTCGCCAAACTTCGTGATCGCGAGATCGCGCGTCACGTTGACGTTCCGCACATGGAACCCGTCTTTGTTCGCGCCCGTCGTGCCGTTGCCGATGAGCCGGATCGCGTGGTCCGCAAACACGCCCGCAAGCGCCTCGCCGTTTTTGAACGTGCCTTTGACCGCACCGAGACTGCCCGGTTTCGCGCCGAGCACTGGCTCGATTTCCTCCGGCGTCGCCGCGCGGCACAGGGTGAATCCCAGCGAGCCGAGCTTGGCTTCTTCAAGTTCGTCGCTGCCGCGCAAAATCACCACAAACGGCTTCCCGTCGCCGACGTAAACGAGCGTCTTGAACTGCTGGTCGGCCGCGACATTGAACGGCGCCGCCGCCAACGCCGCGATCGTGACCACGCCCGGCGTGGCGAACTCTTCGACCGTGCCCACCGGGGCTGCGTCGGCGAAATCTTTCGGCACGAGCGCACTGGTGGCCTTCTCGCGGTTGGCCGCATAACCGGCATCGCTGTAGATCACATCGTCGTCGCCGATCTCCGCGGGCACCATGAATTCATGGGAAAAACTTCCTCCCATCACACCAGTGTCGGCCTCGACCGCGATCGCCTGCACGCCCACGCGTTTGAAAAACTTCTCATACGCGCTCTTCATCGCGAAGTAGCTCTTGACCGCGCCGTCGTCCGTCGCGTCGAACGAATACGCGTCCATCATCACAAACTCGCGCGCCCGCATCAGGCCGAAGCGTGGCCGGATTTCGTTGCGAAACTTGGTCGCGATCTGGAAAAAATTCTTCGGTAGGTCCCGGTAGCTCGTGATCTCCTGCTTGACCAGCGGGGTGATGACCTCCTCGTGCGTCGGCCCCAACACGAATTCCGGTTCCTTGCTCCGCCCTTTGCCCGCCCCGGCGCTATCGGTGCGAAACATGATCTCACGCGCCGCCGCCCAACGCGGACCTTGCTCCCAGTTTTCCACCGGGTGCACGTGCGGCATCCATAGCTCGATCCCGCCGCCGGCCTCGATCTCCTCGCGGCAGAGCTGCGTGAGTTTCTGCATCACCCGCAGACCGAGCGGCATATAAGTGTAAAGCCCGCCGCCGAGCTTGCGCACCAGGCCGGCGCGCACGAGCAGCTTGTGCGATGCGATCTCGGCGTCGGCCGGACTTTCTTTGAGCGTAGGGACAAAATACTGGGACCAGAACTTCATGCAGCCGGGCAACGAAGCAGTGCCCCCGGCTCTGCGCAAATTTATTTGCGCGATTCGCCGGCGCCGCGATTAATCCCCCACACATCCATGCGCGGCACTCTTCCTGAACGTAAACCTTGGCCCATGAAATGGGTGGTCCTCGTCATTGTGGTTTCACTCGGCGCTTACACCTACCTGACGCTCCACTACCGCAAAGCAGATCCGGCGTTCCGCCCCTATCAGGATTCCAAAAATCGGGCCGGGGTTATGCGCCTCCTTTCGGCGGGCTTCCAGCGCGTCACCCTTACCGCCCAACGCCCCGCCGACGGCGCCGGCGTGCCCGCAGGCGCCAAGTCCAACGCCACGGCCGGTGGCCTGCCCGCCGAATTGCGCTCGACGCTGCTCGACCTTCCGCTCCTGCCGGCATCGATCACCCGCGTCGCCGCCGCCGCCAGCGTGAGTGCATTGCTCGCCTACCCGATCCAGTTCACGTGCGCGTTGGCCGACAATAAACGCCAGCTCTCCGGCGCCGAACTCTACGTGAAGGACAACACGCTCACGCTCGTGCCCACGTTCGAACGGCTCGACGGCGAACTGCTCGCCCGCAACCGCGAGAGCGTCGTCCACCTCTCGATCCCCGCCGGTGCGCTGAAGCCCGGCACCTTTACCGTCACGTTGGTTGGCGAAACATCCTCCCGCACGTGGACCCTGCAAGTGAATTGACGCGCCGCTCCGCTTCGGCGCAACTCTCCGCCTCTCTCATGCCCAACGGCCAAGGCTCCTCCCTCCCTGCTTCCGCGCCCGCCCCTGTCGCCGCGCCCGCCGCCCCGGCCCAAGCCACCACGCTCAAGCCTAACGATCTGCGCGGCATCCTCAAATACGTCCCGCGTTTTCAGGGCCAGATTTTCGTCATCGCGATCGACGGAGCCATCATCGCCGACGAGAATTTCAACAATCTCCTCGTCGACATCGCCGTCCTCCGCAGCCTCGGCATCAAGATTGTGCTCGTGCACGGTATCGGCCATCAGCTCCGCGAGCTCGCCATCCTCCGCCACGTTCCCATCACCAGCCACGATGGCACCGGGATCACCGACGCAGCCACGCTCGATCTCGCCATCCGCGCCGGCTCACGCGTTTCCCACCTCATCCTCGAGGGCCTCACCCAAAACTCGCTCAAGGCGGTTTTCACCAACGCCGTCCGGGCCCTCCCCCTCGGGATCATTAAGGGCGTGGACCAACAGCTCACGGGCAAGGTCGAGCGGATCGACAAAGATTTCCTCAGCGAACTCATCGCCCAACAGGTCGTGCCCGTCATCACGCCGGTCGCCTTCGGACCCGACGGCAAATCCCTCCGCGTCAATTCTGACCTCCTCGCGGCCGAAGTCGCCGAGGCCCTCCACGCGACCAAAATCATCTACCTCACCCCGCACGCCGGCCTGGAAATCAGCGGCACCGTCCGCCGCGAGATCGCCGTCGAGGCACTGAAGAAATTAATCGAGGCCCACCCCGAGCACATCGCCGAAGCCGTGCGCTCCAAAGCCGAGCACGCCATCAAGGCCATCGAGAACGGCACCCCGCGCGTCCACATCGTCGACGGCCGGATCTTCGACGGCCTGCTGAATGAAATCTTCTCCAACGAGGGCGTGGGCTCGCTCGTCTACGGCAACGACTATCAGCAGATTCGGAAGGCGAACAAACGCGATGTTCGTCTGATCTACAACCTCACCCGTGCCGCTGTGAAGCGCGAGGAGTTGCTCCACCGCACCCAGCAGGCCATCGAGAAAAACATCGATCAATTCTTCGTCTTCGAAATCGACGAAAACATCATCGCCTGCGTCACCCTTTACACTTACCCCGACAAACCCCAACTCGCCGAAGTTGGTTCACTTTACGTGCTGCCGTTCTACCACAACCGCGGCATCGGCAAAAAAATGGTCGAGTACGCCTGCCTTCAAGCCAAGGAGCGCGGCGTCACCACCGTCCTCGCGCTTTCGACCCAGAGCTTCGGTTTTTTCACCAACGTCTGCAGTTTTGAGGAAACCACCAAAGACGCTCTGCCCGAGGCCCGTCTAAAACTTTACGAAGACAGCGGCCGCAACGCCAAAGTCCTCGTCAAGCACCTCGCCTAAAAAGTAGGGCAGGGTCTCTGACCCGCCCTCCGCGCCGCGCGCGACCCGCCCTCCGCGCCGGCAGCGCCCGCCCTCCGCGCCGGCGCGACCCGCCCTCCAAGCCGCGGTCAGCCCGCGCCGCTGCTCACGCGCCCGGGCCCACCTTCACCACCAGCGTCTCGTCGCCATACTCGACCCGGTCGCCCGCCCGCACTTTTTTGCGTTTCTGCGTCTCCACGACGCCGTTCAGCCGCACTTTGCCCTCGCTGATGACTTGCTTCGCCTCGCCGCCCGAATCGGTCAGCCCGGCAAATTTCAAAAGCTGGCACAGCTCGATCGGCTCCGCGCGCACCGTCACCACCGTGGGTTCGCTCGGCTCGGTCGGCTCTATCTTCTTCGTCGGCATTGTTGAAAAAATCCTCGGCTCACTCAACCGACCGAGAGCAGTTCCACTTCAAAAATCAGCGTCGCCCGCGGCGGAATCGCACCCGGGTAGCCGTGCTCCCCGTAGGCCAGATGATGAGGCAGCGTCATTTTGACTTTATCGCCGACCTTCATCGTCGCGACGCCGAGATCCCAACCCGCGATCACTTGGCCGGCGCCCAGCACAAAGGTGAAGGGCTCGTTGCGGTCGACGGAGCTATCAAATTTTTTCCCGTCCTCGAAGGTGCCGGTGTAATGAACCGTGACGGACTTGCCCTTTTTTGGCGAAGCGCCGGTGCCGGTTTTTAGAATTTCGATTTTGATGTCGGTGAGAGCCATCCCCCGATTCCCTTCAAACCCGCCCGGGCGTCAATCCCGCAGCACGGCAATAATCGCCCAAAACTCCGCCCTCGACGGCCCTCGGCCCCGGCCCCAAGAAAACCCCGGCATGTCCGAACTCACGCTCCAGCCCATCGGCTTCATCCGCACCGGCAAGCAGGTGAAGTTTCAAGCCCTGCACCAGCCCTCGGAGCAACAGCCGGAGCACAACCTCCTCGAACTCCTGCCCGACCAAAACTACGAGCAGGCGCTCCGCGATCTCGCCGGCTTTTCCCGCGTCTGGCTCATCTGGTGGTTCCACCGCACGACCACGTGGCGCACGCAGGTCTTCCCTCCCCGCGGACCGGAACAGGCGCGCGGGGTCTTCGCAACGCGCTCGCCCCACCGGCCTAATCCCCTCGGCCTCACCCCCGTGCAACTCGTCGCCATCGAGGGCCGCACGCTGATCCTCGGCGAGTGCGACCTCTTGGACGGCACACCCATTTTTGACCTCAAACCCTACGTCCCCGCCTACGACAGTTTTCCCGACGAGCGCGCCGGTTGGATCGACGCCGTCGACGCGCTCATGGCTTCGCCGCCGCAGTTCAACGTGCAGTTTTCGCCGCTCGCCACCACCCAAGCCGAGTGGTTGCGCGCCACTTGGCAGATCGATTTCTCACCGCGCCTCCACGAATTGCTCGCCCGCGATCCTTCACCCCACCGCACTCGACGCATCCGCTGCCGGCAGAATGATGTTTTTGAAATCGGTTGCGGCGCCTGGCGGGCGTTTTTCACTGTCAACGGACACCAAGTCACCGTCACCGCCCTCGACGCCGGTTTCCCGCTACGTTTTCTCACGGATCCAAAACGCGAAGGGCTGCCTGACCGCGCCGCTCAACTCGAGTTTCTCGCGCGGTGGCCCCAGCCGTAGCCCCTGCCCGTTTTTCAAGAACGCCGCCGGATCATTGGCTTTCGTCGGCCCTCCGCTTGCGGACGCTAAAAGCGTCCTACAAGCAGGCTGCCTCCGCCGAAAAGTCCCCGGTGCGAAAAAGTTCTGTCACTCCGCCGCCGAGCTCACGACCGCAGCGCGTTTCACCTGGCTCCACCGCCAAGTATCAAGTTCCGGCCAACGCCCGACCTTGAGCCGAATCTCGATCACGTCACCCACCGCAAAATCATCTCGGTCGGTGCGGAGTATCCGATACCCCCAATGCGGAGCCCGCGTCGCATCATGCGGGCCCGAACTCAGACTCAGATCCGCATCCACCCGGGCCCGAAAATAGACCGCATAGCCGTCGAGCCGCCCCGCATTCACGACCGTGCGCGTGAAATTCAGTTCCAACGGCACCTCCGACTCCTGCAACGTGTGCAGATCCACTGAGAGCACGGGCTCGGGCTCGCCGAGAAAGTGCTCCACGTAGTTCGGGTCGCAGCTCCGCAGATGATAATAGCCCGGCTCTTGCGGCCGTTGCCGACCCAGCGACGAATAGTCGAATCCGTGGACCTCCAGTTCCCAAATAAAGGGCACGTGTCGGGTGTCGTTCAATTTCACCGGCTCGCAGTAGAGATCAAAGCAGCTCGGCAAGATCAGCCCGCCGGGCTTCAGCAAGCGGTCGCGCAGGTCGCAAACATTCGCCACCATCGCTTCGTCGAAGAGGCAGTCACCCATCTGCTCATGCAAAATCACGTCGACCTTCTCCGTCGTCTCCAACTTCGAGCTGTGCAGCGCGATGAACTCCACGTTTTGAATCGAGTTCTCCACCGCCAAGGTCTTCGCGTGACGTAAAATCTCCGAGTGATCCACCGCGTAGACGTGAGCCGCCCCACGCCGTGCGGCAAACGCGGCTAAAATCCCCGTGCCCGTCCCCAAGTCGATCACGCGGTCACCCGGTTGGATGTGCCGGGCGATCGCCGCGTGGTAGAAATTCATCCGCGGCCGGTCGGCCAACATCTTTTCCTGCTCATGGAAATTGGCGAAATACCAGCCGTTGAATTCCCGAAATCGCGCCTCTGGCGAATCATCGTCGGCCGGAAAAATCCACGCCGCTAAAGCGGGCCGCGCCAGTAACCACGTCCGCCCCCGACCCATCGCCCGCTGCCCCATGGAGCATAAGCCGACACTGTAACGCTGGAGAAAATTAAATAACATGTGATGACGCGGAAACAGTCCCGCTGCATCCGACCCTGCCGATGCGGCCCGCAAGCGCAACCTCCGCTTGGCCCGGCAAAACAAACGCCTGCCGCCGGAGTTTTTGCGGGGCCGGCCCTTTTGCGGGGCCGGCCCTAAAGATTGTTTGAATCCGTCGCCACCCCACTCATGTTACTTTAGTGGAAACCAAAGAATCCAAACTCTCATTTGAGGCTGCCCTCACGCAGCTCGAAGCGACCGTTGAGACGATGGAATCCGGCGATGTTCCTTTAGCCGACCTGCTCGCCAAATTTGAGCAGGGCACCAAGCTGCTTAAGGTCTGTGAATCCCGGCTGAAAGACGCGGAGCTCAAGATCGAACAGCTCAAAAAACAGAAGGATGGCGTCTCGTTTACGAAGTTTGAGACCACCGCCGAGTCCTGATTTTTTTAGATTTTCCGCCTTAGACCTGATGAACGTTCCTCCCGCCCGACTTCTCGAAACCATTCACGGCCCCGCCGACGTCAAAGCCCTTACGGCCGGCCAACTCCCGCAGCTCGCGCAGGAGATTCGGGATGAAATCATCACCGTCACCGCCAAAAACGGCGGCCACGTCGGTCCCAACTTGGGCGTCGTCGAGCTCAGCATCGCGCTGCACCGGGTCTTTGACACGCCCAACGACCAGTTTATCTTCGACGTCGCCCACCAGGGTTACGTGCACAAACTGCTCACGGGGCGCCAAGGTGCATTCTTCCGCGGTCTCCGCCAATCGGGCGGCACCAGCGGTTTCCTCTACCGCGCCGAGAGTCCCCATGACAGCTTCGGGGCCGGCCACGCCGGCACCGCCCTGAGCGCCGCCCTCGGCATGGCCACCGCCCGCGATTTGCGCGGCAGCTCCGAGCATGTCGTGGCGGTCTGCGGCGACGCTGCCTTCACCTGCGGTGTCACCCTCGAGGCGCTCAACAATATCGTCGGATCAACCAAGCGCCTGATCGTCGTCCTCAACGATAACGAGTGGTCCATCGCCAAGAACGTCGGCGCTATCGCCACTTACCTTAACCGCCTCAGCACCAGTTCGACTTACAATAAGCTGCACCACGACATCGAGGGCTTCTTCAAGAGCTTCCCCGCCGGCGAAAGCTTGAACCGCGTTTATCATAAGTGGAAACGCGAGACGAAGGACTTCTTTGTCGAGTCGTCCCTGTTTGAAAAATTCGGCCTGCGCTATCTCGGGCCGGTGGATGGACACGACTTTGAGTCGCTGCAAAAGAACTTGGAATTCGCCCGGCACGCCGACGTGCCCGTCCTCATTCACGTTCTCACCAAAAAGGGCCGGGGCCTCGAAGCCGCCCTCGCCCAGCCCGAGAAGTTTCACGGCCTTGGCTCTTTCGATCCGGTCACCGGTGAAAGCCGGTCCGTCCCGGGTGCGCCGCCCAACCTTCAGGACGTCTTCGGTCATGCCCTCGTTCGCTTTGCGAAAGCCAATCCAAAAGTTATCGGCATCACCGGTGCGATGCCCAGCGGCACGGGCCTCATCCATCTCGCCAAAGAAGTCCCGCAGCAATTCTTCGATGTCGGCATCGCCGAGGAGCACGCCGTGCTCTTCGCCGCCGGCCTTGCCACCAAGGGCTTTCGCCCCGTCTGCGCCATCTACTCGACTTTTCTCCAGCGCGCCTACGACCAGGTGATCCATGACGTCGCCCTCCAGAATCTCCCGGTCACCTTTTGCATGGACCGCGCCGGACTTTCACCTGCCGACGGCCCGACCCACCACGGCCTTTTTGATATTTCCTACCTCCGCTGCGTCCCGGGTGCGACTATCATGCAGCCAAAGGACGAAGACGAACTCGTGGACATGCTCCACACCAGCCTTCAACTCCCAGGCCCCGGCTTTATCCGTTATCCCCGAGGCGCCGGCACCGGCGTTAAGATCAAAGCCAAACCCACCGCCCTCGCAATCGGCCACGCCGAGGTCCTGCGCGAAGGCTCCAATATCATGATTTGGGCCCTCGGCCCCATGATCGCCGATGCGCTCGCGCTCGCCGAACGCTTGGCCCGCGAGGAGCAACTCTCCGTCGGAGTGGTCAACCCCCGCTTCATCAAGCCCCTCGACCGCACGCTCCTGCTCAGCCAGGCGACCGTGGTCCCGCTCATCGTGACGATGGAAGATCACGTGCTCGCCGGAGGCTTTGGCAGCGCGGTGCTCGAGGCGTTGCAAGACGCCGAATGCTCCACCGCCGTTGAACGGATTGGTTGGCCCGACAAATTTGTTGAACACGGTTCGAGCAACGGCGTCCTCCGCGCGTCTTACGGTCTCGCTCCGGACGACATCCATCGGCAGGTGCTCGCCCGGTGGCGCAATCTGAGCGCCAAACCTGCCCACGCCGATCTCTGATCGTCCGGCCCGAGCGCAGGGCGAACCTCCGTTGGGGAGGTCCGGGCAGCGGCCATAAAAAAGCCCCCGCGTCTTCGCGAGGGCTTGAGCCATCTGCCTTGAGGTCGCGCTTAGCCCCGCGACTTCACTAACCCGAGAGCCTTCTTGATATTCTGCACGCTCGGTAACGAAATACCCAGAGCCGCCGCAATCTCCGACCCAGATTTGCCGGCCTCGGCGAGGTTCTTGAGTTCGGCGCGGATTTCATCGGTGATCTTGGCGCGTTTGCGCCGCTTGCCGCCTTCGGATTTTGCCGCCTTGCCGCCACGCTTTTTCTTCCGACCGCCCGTCGCCGCGGAGACCGCTTTGATGAACGCTTGCGCGGACTCGAAACCATACTTCGTCGGCAGCTCGGACAACTCTTTATCCAGCTGGCTTGCGATCGATTCTTCCAATGCAGCAACTTTAGCTTTGGTCGCCTCGAGTTCTTTGATTTTATCGGTGATCATTAGCGCTTATAGAGCGTTTCTATACGATGCGTGCAAGCCTCTATATCGTATAATTAATTTATATGGTCATAGCGTGGTATCCGCCATCCACAATAATCTCGGATCCCGTAATAAAGCTGCCCGCGCCATCGCCGGCGAGCAGGAGCGTGGCGCCAACCAGCTCACGCGCCTCACCGAAACGCTTCATCGGGGTGTGGCCCATGATCGAAGTCACCCGCTCGGGCGATAGAATCTTGCGATTCTGCTCCGCCGGGAAAAAACCGGGCACAATAGTATTCACCCGGACTCTCTGGGTGGCCCACTCGCGGGCTAGATTCTTTGAGAGATTGTGCACGGCCGCCTTCGTCGCCGAATAGGTAAATACCCGCGAGAGCGGCACCACGCCCGACATCGAACCGAGATTGATAATCGAACCGCCTTGACCCCGCGCGACGAGATACTTGCCGAAAATCTGGCAGCCCAAAAATACGCCCTTCATATTGATCCGCACAATCCGGTCGAATTCATCCTCGGCGATTTCAAGAAAGGGCGTCGCGGAGTTCACCCCCGCCCCATTGACCACTATATCAACCTGTCCCGATCGCTGCAAAACCGTCTCGAGCAACTGCTCCAGCGCGGCCTTTTCGCTGGCCTCAGCCGAAACGAAATAGCCCTTTCCACCCGCCGCGTGGATGCGTTCCAGCTTCGGCTTGGCCTTCTCCTCGTTTCGGCCCACGAGCACCACTTCGGCTCCGGCAGCCGCGAGGCCCTCGCCCATCGCGCCGCACAGTTCACCCGTGCCTCCGATGACGACCGCGACTTTGCCGCGAAGAGAAAAAAGCGAGTTGAGGAAATCCGTAGGCGTATTCATGGGCCGTCATAAAAACGCCGGACGTTTTTCGAAATCAACGGCAAACCCTGTCGCACCCGCCGTTTTGCCGGTCAGCCGGAGACCAGCACGAGGTTCGAATACTGAGCCGTGTCGCCCGTACGAATGATGCCGATCGCGCCCGGCACCCGGCGCTTTAACTCAACGTGCGGCTCCGATTTCACTTTGAGTCCGGCCCATGCGGCTTGGAAGGCCGCCCGCGTGGCCCCCGTATTCTCACGAGCAAACTCTTTCGCCATCCACCCCTCGGTAAAATGGTGGTTTTCGCGCACCGCGGCCAAAACCTGCAAGACCGTCGGCACGCCGTCCACGAGCGAAAGATCCACCGTTTCAATCCCGGGCCAAAAGGGAAATCCACGGTCCGCTATCACCAGGGAATTCGTGTGCCGCACCCGCGCCAAAAGCGCCAAGAGTTGGGGATTCAGGAGGCCGCGTTTGATCATATTGAAAGCAGTCACCACTACGCCCGATGCCCGCCACGAATCCAGAACTAACTCAGGCACCGCGCCCTCTCCCGCTCTGGGTTGACGCCGCTTCGGTCGCGACGGAGCGTCCACCGCCCGCTTTGCTTCTCCCTATGACCAGGTCTTCTTCCTTTTTCCTTCCTGAGGTTTCTACGGCTAAATTTGAAGGCTACCTCGCCGGACTCCGCCACTTGGTGGATCAACCCTCGCCGTTCACCGCGCCCGACACGGTGACCGCGATCATGGACACGGTCCACCGGCGCATGACCCGCTCGCTCCCCAACTATAGCCATAACCGCGACGCGGCCGGCAACTTGATCTGCGTCCCAGCCGAGATTATCGCATCCGCACCGATTCTCTATCTGAGCGCACACGTCGATACCGTTCCCGCCAACCCCTCGATCTGGACCAGTCCGTTTGCCCCGCATCCGGCCTTCGAAGACGAACACCAACTCGTCGCCCAAGGGGTCAACGACTGCAAAGCCGGCGTCGCCGCCCAACTCTGGCTCGCCGAACTTGCCGCGGGCGGTGCCTTGGACCTTCAAAACATCGTCTTCACCTTTACCTTCAAAGAAGAGGGCTCTGGGCCCAAAACGGGCACGGCTTTGGGCGAGGCCTTTGGCTCCGGCCTGCCTGCGCCCACTCCCGGGAGCACCTTGCTGGTATTGGAGAACACGATTCGCTCCGACTCGCCCTACCTGCCGTTGGTCTATGCCGCCGAAAACAGCAGCTATACGATCCGGCTTACGGGCCCACTTGTCGCCCTTCGCGCCGCCCAACTCGCCTTGGCCCATTGGCGCCCGGTTGCGATCACGCCCATCATTGCACCGCTTTCCGATTGGGGGTGGACCGATCATCCGCCGCAGGGCCACGTCTGCACCGCACCGCCCGACAAAAACCCTCTCCTCGCCGCCCTCCTCGCCGCGGACCGTTTCACCTTACTTAACGCCGGCGACGAACGGTCTCACGGCACCATTCCCTCGTCCATCGGCCTCGCCTCTGGTTCCACGCCCGATGCGGTCCATCGACTCACGCTCACCAAACGCGGTAACTTTCCGCTCGCCGCAACCCTCGCCGAGCTCGCGCCCTACGACTACACCCCGGTGAAGCCCCTCGATCAATCCGTGGGCTTTGACGTCACCGAACGCTGCGCCTCATCCCCCGTCGGCGCGGCCTTCCTCGCCGCGGCCGACACCGGCGCGGTCGCCTTTGATCGCAACCCCGGCGCATCCGATGCCACCATCATTACCTCGGCGCTCACCCCGGCTCATCGGGAGATTCTGCTGCCACTTGTCTGTGGTCCGGGAACCCGCTCCCAACGCACGGCGATGCCGCCCCGGTTTACCCACGGCCCGAACGAGACCTTTGTAAAACCCGCCGGACGCCGCGCCCTCGCCACGCTTCTGGCGGTCCTCACTCGCGCCGGACACGTCACACCTGCTCGGGCCACACGCCGTGACAGCGGTAGTTAGCCCACAGTCCCGACGTCCGCTCATTTCGCCTGAACCCCACCGCCGCGATTCCCACGATCACACCGCCCGCCCGTTCGATCAAAGCAATCGCCGCCCGCGCCTGCGCCCCGGTCTCGATCCAGTCATCCGCCAACAGCACCCGGGTGCCCGCCGGAAACGGATTCAAGCGCAGCTCGAGAATCTTCTCTTTGCCCTGGTAATCCACCGCCGATTCGCGGTCATGCCGCACGGGCAGTTTCCCACCTTTCCGAATCGGCAAAAATCCCGCGTTCAGTTTCAACGCCATCGCCGTGCCCAAAATAAATCCCAGCGCGTCAAGCCCCGCCACGAGTTGCACCCGCTCGCCCTCAAACGGTCGCACAAGATCCTCGACCAACCGCGCAAACGCCGCCGGCTGCGCAAAAATCGGCGTCACATCCGAGCGTTTGTAGAGCGTGCGGCTCCGGTCAATCAGCGGGAGATAGTCCATCGTTACGCCAGACGGTGCCCGGCGTCCCGGTCGCAACGCCACTCTTTTTCGCCGAAGCGATCTTCGCAAAAACAGGCCGCCTCACGTCCCTCGGTGGGAGCTGCGCCGCTCTCTCCGCCGCGATCGCCTGTCTCCGGTTAGAACCACGTCAATCCACCCCACAAAAAAGCCGGCTTTCCGAGGCCGGCCGGCTCAAAAATAAAACGAGGAGCGAATCAGACCGCCGATTCCCCGCGCTCGTCGGTCCGAATCCGAACCACATTTTCCAGCGGGAGGACAAACACCTTACCATCGCCGATTTTCCCGGTCTTCGCCGACTTTACCACCGCATCGACGGCCTTGGCCGCCATGTCATCCGCCACCGCAATCTCGATCTTTACCTTCGGGAGAAAGTCCACGGTGTATTCGCTGCCGCGATAGATCTCGGTGTGCCCTTTCTGGCGGCCGAAGCCTTTGACTTCGGTCACAGTCATTCCCTCGATGCCGGCCTCGGCGAGGGCTTCTTTTACCTCTTCCAGTTTGAACGGCTTGATGATGGCGATGATGAGTTTCATGCAGGTGTTATTCGAGATCGGCTGTGGTTAGGGCTGGGGTGATTTCAGCGCAAGCCCGCGTTGAACGCGAGCTGGTCGCCGAAGTGATGGTTTGGACGGATGGCTGACGCAGGTGACATCGTGACTTTGCCGCGCGTGCGTGCGAGCGCTGCGCGGTCCCTCATTGGGCAGAGGGTAGGCCAATGAAACCAAATCACCCGCCGAAGCCTCACTCGGGCATCACGGTCGCGATGTGGAGCTCCTTCAATTGCTTGGCGGTCACCGGCGTCGGGCTCTGGGCCATGAGGTCCTGCCCTTTTTGAGTCTTCGGGAAAGCGATCACGTCGCGAATACTCGTCGTGCCGCACAGCAGCGCGCACATGCGGTCGAGCCCGAAGGCGATACCGCCATGGGGCGGCGCGCCGTAGGTAAACGCCTTCAACATGTAGCCGAACCGGCTCTCCACCACATCCGCCGGGATCTTGAGCACATCCTCAAAAATCTTCTGCTGCATCGCAGGATTATGAATGCGGATCGAGCCGCCGCCGAGCTCCATGCCGTTTAGAACCACATCATAGTGCTGCCCTCGGACCTTTTTCGGATCGCTGTCGAGGTAAGCCGCATCCTCCGGCACCGGCGCGGTGAACGGATGGTGCGTCGCCACGTAACGATTCTCCGCCTCGTCATGACTCATCAGCGGGAAATCAATCACCCACAAAAATTTCCAGTCGTCGTGGCGAATGGTCATCTTGCCGCGCTTCGCCAGCAACTGCGCCGCCTCGAGTCGGATCCGCCCCAGAATCGCACAGGCTTTTTCCCACGGCGCTGCCGCGAAGAAAATCATGTCGCCCTCACCCACTTCAAGCTGCGCCGTGAGCGCCGCCTTCTCGGCTTCCGAGAAAAACTTTACGATCGGAGATTTCCACTCACCGCCCTCGACTTTGATGAAGGCGAGACCCTTCGCGCCGAGCGATTTGGCGATCTCTTCCAAGGCCTTGAGTTCACCCTGCGTGAGATCAGCGAGCCCCTTCGCGTTGATCGCCTTGATGGCGCCGCCGCTGGCAGCCGTCGAGGCGAAGACTTTGAATCCGGAGGTTTTAAAGAGCTCGGTGAAATCCATGAGCTCGAGGCCGAAGCGCACATCGGGCTTGTCCACGCCAAATCGGTTCATCGCCTCGTGAAACGGCATCCGGAGAAAGGGCGTCTGAATCTCGGTCCCCAGCACATCCTTCCAGAGCTTCGTCAACATCCCCTCGAACAGCGCGTAGATGTCCTCGCGCGTTACGAACGACGCCTCGACGTCCACTTGCGTGAACTCCATCTGGCGGTCCGACCGCAGGTCCTCGTCGCGGAAACAGCGCGCGATTTGGAAATACTTCTCCACCCCGGCCACCATCAAGATTTGCTTAAACTGCTGGGGTGACTGCGACAGCGCGTAAAACTGACCGGCATGGATTCGCGACGGCACGAGGTATTCACGCGCGCCTTCCGGCGTGCTCTTGAAGAGCGCCGGAGTCTCGACCTCGATGAACTCCTGGGCATCGAAGTAATCGCGGATGGACTTGGCCGCCTTGTGGCGCACCTGGAGATTCTTCCGCATTTTTGGTCGGCGCAGATCAAGATAACGATACGTCAGGCGCAGATCTTCGTTCACTTTGTCACCGCCAACATCATCGAGCGGGAACGGCGGCGTCTCCGCCACGTTGTGAATCGTCAGCTCGGTGGCCTCGACTTCAATCCCACCGGTGGGCAACGCCGCGTTTACGGTGCCTTCAGGGCGGGCCACGACCTTGCCGGAAATCCCAATCACGGACTCCGGCTTGAGCTGCGCCGCCTGCTCGCCGACGGTCGCGTTGGCCTTCGGATCGAACATCACCTGCGTGATGCCTTTGCGGTCGCGCAGGTCGATAAAGAGGATGCCACCGTGGTCGCGGATTGAGTCAACCCAGCCCAGCAACGAGACGGTCGCGCCGAGTTCGGCCGGAGTAAGCTGGGCACAGTGGTGAGAGCGTTTCATAGGCGAGTAGTGGGCGGGCAAAAAAGAGAGAGAGCCGCGCCGTGCACGACGGGGCAAACAGATTTTGAGACGTAGCGACCGCGTGAGACGCTCACTCGAGCAGCAAGCTCGCTCCGGTCATTTCCGACGGCTTGGGCAGCCCCATCAGGTGCAACACCGTCGGCGCAATATCGCCGAGCCGGCCACCGGTGCGCATCTTAGTTTTGCCCGCGACCAAGCCCTCGCCTACGACAAAGACTTCAACGAGATTGAGCGTGTGCGCCGTGTGCGGGCCGTGTGTTACCGGGTCCCACATCTGCTCAGCATTTCCATGGTCCGCACCCACGACCGCTTTGCCGCCGACTTGCGCGAGCGCGGCGAGCAATTCGCCCACCCCGGCATCGGTCGCCTCGACTGCCTTGATCGTCGCGGGCAAAGAGCCGGTGTGCCCCACCATGTCGGGGTTAGCATAATTCACCGCGATGAAGCCGTAGTTCCCGGACAAAATCGCCGCCTTCGCTTCGGCCGTCACTTGGGTCGCCGACATCTCTGGCTGCAGATCGTAGGTCGCCACCTTCGGACTCGCCGGACAGGCGCGGTCTTCACCAGGAAAAGGTTCGCCCCGGTAGTTGTTGAAGAAAAAAGTGACGTGCGGATTCTTCTCCGTTTCGGCGCAGCGAAACTGCCCGATTCCGGCCGCGCTCACGACTTCGCCGAGGATGTTCTTCAACTTCGCCGGTTTGCCCGAAACGATGTGAACCGGCAGGCCTTTTTCATACTCCGTCATCGTCGCGAAGTAGAGATCGAGCTTCGCCCCGCGGTCGAACTCCTTGAAGTCAGCCATCACGAACGCCCGGGTGATCTCACGCGGTCGGTCGCCCCGGTAGTTGTAGAACAACACCGCGTCGCCATTCGCAAAGGTCGCCAGCGGCTTGCCGTCCGCGCCCACGATCCAAGTTGCCGGCACAAATTCATCCCCATTTTGCGTCGGGCTGAGCGGGTTCGCATAATAACTCCGGACGGCGTCGGCCGCACACGTCGCCGTCGCCAGCGCCCGCTTGCCCGTCAACATATCGTAGGCCTTTTGCACGCGCTCCCAGCGGTTGTCGCGGTCCATCGCCCAAAAGCGGCCGCAAATCGTCGCGATCGTGCCGACCCCGAGCTGGCGGCACTTCGCCTCCACTTGCTCGACAAAAGCCAACCCGCTTTGCGGCGCCGTATCACGGCCGTCCGTGAAGCCATGGATGAACACCTGCGCCTTCGTCAGCCCGTCGTCCTTCGCCTGCTGCAAAATTCCATAGAGATGCTCGAGCATCCCGTGAACTCCGCCATCGGACACGATGCCCATCACGTGCAACTTCGCCGACGACGACGCCTTCACCCGCGCGACCGCCGCCTGCCACACCGGGTTGCCCGCGAGCTGTTGCTCCGAAAACAGTTTGTTCAACCGCACGAGTTCCTGATCCACGATCCGGCCCGCGCCGATGTTTTCGTGCCCCACTTCCGAGTTACCCATCTGCCCGTCGGGCAGCCCCACATCGAGACCGCTCGCCGAAACGAGGGTGTGCGGATACTTCGCCTGCAACGCATCATCACAGGCTTTCTTCGCCAAGTAGACCGCGTTGGACGGATTCTGCTCGGAGTGGGGATTCTTTCCCCAACCATCACGGATGATCAACAAAACGGGTTTGCGCGGTGAATTCATGGAAAAATAGGAAATCCAAACACCGCCGCGCCGCCATTCGGGCGGCAATGCAAAACCACCGGAAGTTTTCCGAGGTAAGGTCAGTCCCTCAAATAATCCCCCGGGCTCAAACCCGCGATTTAACCCGGGAAAATTCGAGCCGTTGGTTAAATCCCTAGCGCGGTTCTTTGGTCGCTTTCGATTTTCTCGCCAAACTCCGTTACAACTGGTCGCATCCGCAAGAATCTTAGATGTGAGCGCCATTCCCTCCACCCCACTCGCCGACGCCGCCAATGCCGGGAAACCGGCCGCGACGGCGGTACTGCTGGTCGACCCGAAGGGCCTCATCACCGCCGCCAATGCCTCGGCGCTCGCTCTTTGGCAGGTCTCTGAATCTGAGCTGATCGGGGAAGCCTTCTCGTCACTCTTCTCCTTAGACGTCGTATCCGAGGGCGCCGACGGGCTCGAAGCCCAGTGGGAAGTCGTGCTCGCCACCACGCTTGATCGCGGCGCAACCCTTAACCTGCAACCCCGCGAGGGCGCCCCCTTCGACCAACTCGTCAGGCTGGAGCCCGCGTTGGGCGCTGCGACCGGTTACATCGCGGTCGTTCAAAATCCCCCGGTCGCCTTGGCCAACCCCACCACTCGCGACGACGGGCTCAACCTGCTGCTTGAGCACAGCGTCGCCGGTTTCTTCGACCTGAATTTCAAGGCCGATCGCATCTTCTACTCGGCTGCTTGGAAAAAGCTTTTGGGTTACGTCGATGCCGAACAGCCCAACCATCAGGAAACGTGGGGCCAATCCATCCACCCCGAGGATTCCGATGCGGCCCCGTTTTTCCTTGGCCGCAAACACCCTGCCGGCGTCCGGCGCATCAACGTCGAGTTCCGCATGCAACACCGCCGCGGAGATTACGTTTGGCTGCAATGCATCGGCCTCCAACACGTCGGCGCCGCCGGCGAATTCGAACGCGTTACCGGTTTCTGCCTCGACGTCACCGAACGCCGCGAACTGGAGGAAGCCAGCCTGACCAGCGACGCTCGGCTCCAAGCCCTCGGGGGCGCCAACGGACCGCTCGGCGCATTCGAGTTCGATTTCGCCCACGAGAACCACTGGCTCTCCGAAGGCTGGTGCCGCCTGCTGGGCCACGACGCCGCGACGGCTCAGGCAAATCCCGTCGCAAGCTTCGGTCTGAGTCTGCCGACCGGCGAAGCCGCCGCCGGCCTCGAGACGTGGTTCCTCAATCGCGCTCCCGGCTGCACCACATTTGTCGAACCCGCCACGCTGCGCGCCGCCGACGGCGGACTTGTGCCGGTTCTTTTGGGCGCCCACCGCATCCTCAGCCGCAAACGCGATCTCGTCCGCATCATCGGCTTCATCTGTAAACTCCCCGAAGACGCAGCCCTCGCTTTGCCCAGCTCCCACTCGGCTTCGACCGCAACCCGCTCCGGAGCCGCTTTGGACGAAGCTTTTGTCACCGACGCGTTCGCCACCATAGCCGAGGCAATTCTCCTCACCGACCCCCAGGGCAAAATTCTTTTCGCCAATCCCGCCGCCGCCCGCCTCCTGCGGGTCACTGCCACAACCCTGATCGGCACTCCGCTCGCCGCTGGGTTCCGCTTGGTGAACCGCTTGAGCGGCCAACCCGGCGATGATCCGATCGAGCGCGCCATCGCAGCCGAAAACCCGCTACCGCTGATCGTAGAACATTCGCTCCTGTTCTCCGATGCTTCCGCCGCGGCCGTGCCCATCGTCTGGACCGCCCGCGCCTCCTACGGCCCCGACCACAAGCCCCGGGGTGCCATCGTCGTGTTCCGCGACCCCGACGAGCTCACCCTCACGCCCGACGAACTCGTCAAAGCTAACCGCCTTGAATCGCTTGGTCTGCTCGCCGGGGGTATTGCCCACGATTTCAACAATCTTCTCACCACGATCCTTGGCGGCGTGTCTCTCGCGAAAGATCACCGCGATTTTTCCGCCCTCGGCGATTCCGAGCAAGCCTGTCTCACCGCCAAGGGCCTGACCAAGCAACTGCTGCTTTTCGCCAAAGGCGGCACCGGCGCCCAAACCGTCGTCACCGTCAAAGAGATCCTCGATGCTACCGTCAAAATCGCCAGCGCCGGTTCGGCCGCGGTCGTCTCCGTCGAAGTCGCTCCCTCGACCGACTCGATTCTGGTCGACCGCGCCCAGATCCTCCAAGTGTTTCAAAATCTCGTCATCAACGCCCTGCAGGCGATGCCCCCCGCGCCCCACGCCGCCCGCGTCAAACTATGCGCCCGCAACGTCACCGTGGCAACCGAGCAAATCCCCGGACTCCCCGCCGGCGACTACGTCGAGTTCGAATCCCGCGACAACGGCTCCGGCATCAAGCCCGAGTATCTTGAGGGCATCTGGGCCCCCTTTTTCACCACCAAGAAACACAGCACCGGTCTCGGCCTTGCGACCGTCCGTTCGATTGTCCAAAAATATGGTGGCGTCATCGGCGTCGACTCCAGCCTCGGCGTCGGCACCGTCTTCACGATTTACCTGCCCCGCGCCAACGGCCCCGTTGAGCTCCAGACCCGCAAGGCGGCGTCCCTTCGTTTTGGCACCGGTCGCATTCTGTTCATGGATGGCGACGAAAAAATCTCGGCGCTGACCGCCACGATGTTGACCAGTCTCGAATACAAGTTCGACCTCGCGCGGCACGGTGAAGAAGCGATCGCTCTCTACGAGCGCTCCCTCAAGATCGGCCGTCCCTACGACGCGGTCATCATGGATCTCACCATCATCGGGGGCATGGAGGGCGAAACCTGTTTCCGCGAACTCAAAAAGCTCGACCCCGAAGTCCGCGCCATCGTCTCCAGCGGCTACGACAACGACGACGTGGTCCAGCGTTACCTCGACTTGGGCTTCTGCGGCTACCTGACCAAACCTTACCGCGTCGCCGATCTCGGTCGCGCGATCAAGACCGCGGTTGGCTGACGCCCGCGGCCACTCGCTTACTCCCGCCAAGTAAACGCGTGGCACAACGCCACGCCCGCCGCATCCGCTTCGTCAAAGGCCAACGTGCGCCCATGACCAAGCATCGCCATGACCGTGCGCGCCATCTGCTCCTTGCTCGCGCGGCCCGCGCCCACGACCGCCTGTTTCACGCGCAACGGCGCATATTCAAAAATCGGCAGTTCAGGCAACGCCGCCGCCGCCATCGCGGCCCCGCGCGCCGCACCCAGAATCTGCGCCGTCTGGAAATTTTGCACGAAGATCGTCTGCTCCATTGCGACATGCCGCACGCCCGCTCCCGTGATCATCGCGGTCACCGCCCGATGAATCTCGGCCAGCGCCTCGGCCATCGGCCGCTTCGGATGCACCTTCACCGTCTGGCACCGGAGCAACAGCGGCCCCCGGCCCGGCGTGAACTCAACCAGCGCAAGCCCGGTGCCGCGCAGCGAGGGGTCGATCCCCAACACCACCCCGACGAAAGGCGCCTTGCGCCCAAACCCAGCGCCCACCTGCGCTTCGTTGACCCCCGAATGCGCCGTCGCGGGCACGGCTTTCCCGGCCAGTTTCGCCGCCCACATTTCCCTCACTGTCATGCGCGCCATAGTTAGAACAAAAGCCGCAAACCCGCCGCCGCCGAGAAAAACAACGCCAAATTCTCAAACATCTTTTGGTTCATCAGCGGCAGAATCTTTCGCCCCGCCAGCGCCCCCGCCAAAACCGCCGGCGCCAGCCAGAGGTTGAGCGCAAAACTCGGCTGGGTGATCAGCCCGAGACTCACCATAAACGGCACTTTAAAGAGATTGAGCAGAAGAAAAAACACCGCGGCCGTCCCCACGTATTCCAACTTCGGCAGCCGCATCGCCAACAGATACACCGCCATCAACGGCCCCGCCGCATTCGCCACCAGCGTCGTAAACCCCGCCAAAATTCCGATCACCGGCGCGAACCAGATCGGGTGCGCCGCCTCCGCTTCGCCCGG
>CAMBRG010000052.1 GCA_945869845.1 Opitutus sp. GAS368
TTTTTTAAAAAACCTCTCTCTTATTCTTCTATAATCACAATTCCCATGATGATTAGCGCCTTCACGTCACCCCGTCGCGTCGCTTTTTCCGGATTTCTGGCCGGAGCACTTTCGGCCTCAATCCTGTCCGGTCAGGTGGTGCCCGAGCCGGCTGCTCCACGGGTGCCCGCGCTCGACGAGGCGGTCCGGCTTTCGCCCTTTGTGATTTCCTCCGACCAAGACACGGGCTGGTCGGCCAATGACACCCTGTCTGCCACGCGCACGAAGCAGGCGCTGAAGGATGTGCCGGTGAACATCGACGCGATCACGGCCGATTTCATGGAAGATCTCGGCCTGTTCACGGCCGATGAGACGGCGGCGTTTGTGGCCAACGTTTACGCGGCTCCGACCATGGAGAACGACAATCAAGGGGGGAACTTTGCGTTTCGCGGCCTCAGCCAGGGCAATAACGTCAGTCGGAATTATTTCCGGTGGAACATCCCGTCCGACAATTATAACGTCGAGCGGATCGATTTCGGCAAAGGCTCCAACTCCCTCATCTTCGGCGAGGTTGAACCGGGCGGACAGGGCGCGGTTTTTACCAAACGGGCGTTGATGAAAAATTTCGGATCCGCCACCGCGATCTACAATAGCGAGGGTGCCTACCGCCTCCAATTTGACTACAACCGGAAATTGCGGGACGGCCTCGCGTTGCGGTTCAACGCGATCAAGCGCGAGGAGCGCACCTATCAGGACGCATCCAAATACGGGCTCTTGGGCGCGACCTTGGCCCTCACTTGGCAGCCGTTCCGCAACACCGTCATCCGGGTCGAGAACGAGCGCGGCGATTTTGAAAACGCCCGCGGTTTTTCCGGCGTCTTCATCCGCGAGCAGTCCGCGCGGTCCCTTGGCTACGGCACGCAGGGCACCTATTTTACCTCCGACGGCGTGTGGGTGCAGCAAGCGACGCTCTCGGCGGCAGACCGGGCGGCGGCGAACGGTCCGGCGGGCGGCCAGCCTTCGCTGCTCGAAGGCGGTTTCTACGGCGTGGCCCTGCGCGACGCCGCCGGGGCGATCGTCGGCACCAAACGCGTCGCCGGCCTGCCGAAGCATTACAACATCCGCGGTTCGTTCGACCGCCAAGCACGGCCATTCGACACCTACTCGATCACGATCGAGCAACGGGCGGGCCCGGTCGATTTGGAGCTGGCTTACAATTTCCAGAATCAAATGGCTCTGCGCACCGACAACTTTTTCAGCCAGACGATCAGTCTCGATGTCAACGGCCGGCCCTACATCGATACCACGCTCGATCAGAAACGTTTCGGCAATGAAGCGGACTCTTTCCGCGGCACCGCAGTCTACAAGTTCGATAAGTTTAAGTGGATGCAGCAGTTGTTTGTGCTGAGCGCCGAATACAAAGAGGACGCCACCGATAACCTTCGCTGGCAGTATTTTAATATCAAGGCCGTCGAGAACGGCACGGCCGCCGCCCTCAACCTTAACACCGATCGCGGCCGTCTCCGACTCTACCTCGACGACCCGAAATTCTACTCGCGGGAGCTTTTCGACCGGCTCAAACCGGAGAATCTGCCCGTGACGGATAAAGTTAACATGGTGGCCCTGCGCCTCTTTCCCGCCGGCACTTCGGCGACGAGCGGCACCGAATGGCGCCAGTCGTATGCCACGTCTTTCTCGGCGAGTGGCCGCTATTTCCGCGGCAGGTTGCAATCGCTGTTCGGTGCCCGCCGCGACTGGAACCGCGTTTATGAGTATGTCGGCACGCGCACCTTTGGACGGTTCAACGAAGATATCGCTCCGCCCAAGCGGTCCGATGCGCTTCCGGGTGAATATGTCGAAAACATGTTCATGCATCAGGCCAACACCAGCTACACCGGCGGGCTGACGCTTGCGCTCACGAAGGACATCAACCTTTACGGGGTCTATTCGGAGTCGTTTCGTTTCCAAGCCGCCCGCACCTTCGATCGCGAACGTTTCGGTCCGATTGCCGGCGTGACCAAAGAGGTCGGTCTGAAGGGCAACTTTTTCGGTGACCGCGCTTCCTTCACGTTGGGCGTCTTTGAAATCGACCGCGAAAACGTCGTGCGGACGTGGAATGGCGTCATCGATTTTTCCGCGAGCGAGACCGAGGACATGATGAATCCAAATAACGTGCTGCCCGGTGATCCCGGTTACCGCTATGTGGAACCGGGCACCGCCAGTGCCTCGCGCAACTACCGATCGACCGAGAGTTCCACCGGTGCCGATCTCACGATGATGGTGCGGCCCGTCCAAGGCTTGCAGCTCCGCTTTTCCTTTGGCCGCACCAAGGTTCTGGGCTTGCCGGACCTCAAAGCTTTTCGCGGCTATTACGACGCCGCCGTCGCCCGCGGGAACGAAAGCCCGGCGATGCTCTCGGATGCGAAGCTCTTGCTCGATTCACTGGACATCGCGACCAAACCCGCCGGGGCGCGGGCGGCGCCATGGTCGGCGAGCTGGATTGCGGATTATTCGTTTAATCGGAGCGCATGGACTCCTCTCCGTGGCGTGCGTCTCGGGGTCAATGGCAGCTGGCGGGATGATTATCTCCTCGGCATCGCTGGCGGCCAAGAACTCGTCGGGGGCTCCACGCACCTCGTCGGCGCCTACGTCATGCGCGACCAAAAAATATGGGGCCAGCAGGTGCGAATCCGCGCCGGGGTGAGGAACCTCCTCGATTTGGAGAACGAAGACATCCGGAAGACCTCCTTCACGACCCTAGCGAGCGGCGCCAGTGTTTACCGCTATAGTTACGTTATGCCCGCGCAGTATGATCTCACGCTGACGGTCAGGTTCTAAAGCCGCGGCCGGGCGGTTCTGAGTGATGGAAAAAGAATCGCCCGACCTTTTTTAAAAAACCTCTCTCTTATTCTTCTATAATCACAATTCCCATGATGATTAGCGCCTTCACGTCACCCCGTCGCGTCGCTTTTTCCGGATTTCTGGCCGGAGCACTTTCGGCCTCGATCCTGTCCGGTCAGGTGGTGCCCGAGCCGGCCGCTCCACGGGCGGCCGCGCTCGAGGAAGCGGTTCAGCTCTCACCCTTCGTGCTTTCGACCGAGCGCGATACGGGTTGGTCAGCCAACGACACGTTGTCGGCCA
This sequence comes from Opitutus sp. GAS368, assembly GCA_945869845.1. GTDB lineage: Bacteria > Verrucomicrobiota > Verrucomicrobiia > Opitutales > Opitutaceae > Tous-C4FEB. The sequence goes on from CAMBRG010000052.1 coordinate 3,121, forward strand.
ATCGCACCAAGCAGGCGTTGAAGGACGTGCCGGTGAACATCGACGCGATCACGGCGGATTTTATCCAAGATCTCGGGCTCTTCTCGGCCGACGATGTCGCGGGCTACGTGGCCAACGTTTATGCGGCTCCCGTCATGGAAAACGACAACGCCAAGGGCAATTTCGCGTTCCGCGGTCTCAGCCAGACGAATAACGTCAGCCGGAATTACTTCCGTTGGTATATTCCGTCGGACACCTACAACGTCGAGCGAATCGATTTCGGCAAAGGCTCCAACTCGCTCATCTTCGGTGAGGTCGAACCCGGCGGTAACGGCGCGGTCTTCACGAAGCGCCCGCGCTATGCGAACTTCGGTGAGGTGATGGCGTTCTACAACAGCGAGGGCGCTTATCGCGGGCAGTTGGATTACAACCGGAAGATCGGTTCGAATCTCGCGCTACGCGTCAACGCCGTGCGCCGGCAGGACCGGACGTTTCAGGACGCCTCCACTTACAAATTTGCCGGCGAAACGATCGCCGCGCTTTGGCAGCCGTTCAAGACCACGTCGATCCGTTTTGAAGCCGAGCAAGGCAGCTATGAAAACGCCCGTGGGTTTGCCGGCATTTTTGTGCGCGAGCAATCGGGCCGAGGACTGAGTTTCAACACCGCGGGAACCTACTACACCTCCGACCGCGTCTGGCTTCCGTCGGCGCCTTTGCCGGCCATCGACCGGGGTGCCGCCAACGGCGTATTCGGCGGCCAGCCGTCGCTGATCGAAGGCCAGTTCTTTGACGTGCAGATGCGTAATGCCGCCGGGCTGATCGTCGGCACGAAGCGGATCAATGCTTTCCCGAAAGAGTACAACATCCGCGGCTCTTTCGATAATCACTCCCGGCCGTTTCACACCTACTCGTTGACGTTGGAGCAACAACTCGGGCCGATCAGCACCGAGCTCGCCTATAACTATCAGACGCAGCAGGAGCAGCGGAATGACAACGCCTTCGACCAGACGATCAGTGTCGACGTCAACGGCCGTCCCTTCATCGACTCGTCGCTCGACCGAAAATACTTCCGCAACGATGTTCACGCCTTCCGCGGGTCGGCGGTGTATCGCTTCGACCGGTTCAAGTGGATGCAACAAATCCTCGTCGCCAGCGCCGAGTATCGGGAGGACCAGGTGCTCAATTTGCGTTGGCAGTATTTCAACACCAAGCCCGTCGAGAACGGCACGGCCACGACGATCAACACCACCAACGATCGCGGCCGACTCCGCATTTATCTCGATGATCCGGCTTTCTATTCGCGGGCGATTTTTGACCGCATGAAACCCGATGTGTTGCCGGTCACCACTGCCGTCAACATGGTGCCGCTTCGGTATTTTGCCTCCGGCACTTCGGCGACGGACGGCACGGAATGGCGCCAAGCCTACGCGGGCTCGCTCTCGGCCAGCGGCCGTTACTTCAACGGGAAGCTGCTCTCGCTCTTTGGCGTGCGCAGCGATTTCGGTCGCAGTTGGGACTACCTCGCCCTGCGGAAAGAGGGCCGTTGGAACGAGGATATCTCGCCGCCGAACCGCAAGGATTCTTTGCCCGGAGAATATGTGCAGAACCGCAACCTACGGCTTTCAAACACGAGTTTTACGGGCGGCCTCACTTATGTGCTCACGAAGGACATCAATGTTTACGGCGTCTATTCCGAGTCGTTTCGGTTCCAGGACAACCGGACGTTTGATCGGCAGACGATCGGTCCGATTGATGGCGTAACCAAGGAAGTGGGGCTGAAAGGCACGCTGCTCGACGAGCGCGTCTCCTTTACCCTGGCCGCGTTCGAAATTGACCGGCAAAACGTGGTGCTGAGTTGGAATAACTTGGTGAGCTTTTCCGACACCCAGACGGAGGACTTGATGAACCCCAACAACGTCCTGCCCGGCGATCCGAACTACAAATTTCGCGAACCCGGCACGGCGAGCGCCTCCCGGAATTTTACGGCGGTGGAGCAATCCAAAGGCTTCGATCTCACCCTGATGGCCCGCCCGGTAAAAGGGATGCAGCTCCGGCTCACGGTCGGACACGCCAAAGTCGCGAGTCAGCCGAATTTGACGTCGTTCCGCGGTTACTATGAGGCCGCGTCGAAGCGGCCCGATGAGAGCCCCACGCTGCTGCTGGACGCCAAGAACCTGCTCGATACGCTCGACAATTCAGCGGGTGCCACCGGAGCGCGGGCTGCGCCGTGGTCCGCGAGCTGGGTGGTCGATTACGCGTTCGCCAAAGACGCGCCCGACGTCCTGCGGGGCGTGCGCATGGGCGTGAACGGCATCTGGCGCGATGACTATCTCTTCGGTGTGCCCAACCGCCAAAAGATGATCGGTGGTTCATCCCACCTCGTGCACGCCTATGTCATGCGCGATCAGAAAATCTGGGGCCAGCAGACGCGCATTCGGGTCGGCGTCAGAAATCTGGTAGACCTCGAAAATAACGCCGTCCGCAAAACCAGCTTTACCACTCTCGCGAGCGGCGCGAACGTCTACCGCTTTTCCTATGTGATGCCGCCGCAATACAGCGCGGAGGTCACCGTCAAATTTTGACCGAATTTTTTATGAAACGTATTGCCTGTCTCCTCTCAGTTCTTGCCGCTACGGCTTCGGTGGTGGTCGCGGCCGCTGCCCCGACTCCCGCCAAGCCCAACATCATCTTCATCCTCGCCGACGATTACGGCATCGGCGAAGTTGGTTGCTACGGGTCCGACAATTACAAGACGCCGAACATCGACGCCCTCGCCCGCAGCGGCACGCGCTACACACACGGCTACACGATTTCGCTTTGCGGACCCTCGCGGGCGCAAATTCTAACCGGCCGCTACGGTTTTCGCACCGGCGGGAGCAATCAGGACGCGGTCGGCGAGATTTCGCCCAAAAAAGAAAAACTGATTCCCTCAGTGTTGAAGCCGGCCGGCTACGTCACGACGATGATCGGCAAGTGGAGCCAGTTCTCGCTGCAGCCGTCCGATTTCGGTTTCGACGACTATCTGCGCTATGCCGGCAGCGGCGCTTATTGGAACACCCAAGAACGGGTGAAAACTTACGTGGTCAACGGAGAGACCCGCCCCCTGCGGGACAAAGAATACATGCCCGACCTGATGCACCGGCACTTGATCGACTTCATCACAAAGCACCGCGACCGGCCGTTTTACGCCCACTACTCGTTGTCGCATACGCACAGCGACATTTTGCCGACGCCCGACAGTGCGCCGGACAGCAAAGACCACTATACGGACAACGTCGTCTATATGGACAAGCTCGTCGGGAAACTGATGGCCGAGCTCGACCGGCTGAAGCTGCGCGAGAAAACGCTCGTGATTTTCTTCGGTGACAACGGCACCACCGGCGGTCGGTCCGACCTCGCCACCATTGGCGGCCGACAACCGACCGGAGCCAAGGGCTCGATGCTCGATGGCGGCGGTCGCGTGCCGATGATCGTCAGCTGGCCGGGCGTCACGCCGGCGGGAAAAGTCTCCGCCGATCTCGTGGATTCGAGCGATTTCCTCCCGACGTTTGCCGCATTGGCCGGCGCGAAGCTTCCGGAGAACACCGTGATCGATGGCCGCAGTTTTGCGGCCCAATTGCGCGGTGAAAAAGGTGAGCCGCGTCCTTGGGTCTTCAACCAGCTCGCGCGCAACTGGTACGTCCGCGAAGCCGGCTGGAAACTCAATCAGGCCGGCGAACTGTTCGACATGAGCGACGCGCCGTTTGCCGAGAAACTCGTCGCCGCCGACACGAAAGATGTCGCCGCCGTCGCTGCCCGGAAACGCCTCCAAGCCGCACTCGACCAGCTCAATCCCGCCGGCGGCATTCCGGACACCGGCGACGAGTCCGGCCGCCACGCGAGCAATGTGGTCAAGAAGGCGAAGAAGAAAAAGCAGCCCTGATTTTCGCTCGTTAGCTTCAAATTTACCAAACCCTCGAACCTAGATCCATGACCCCAAAATATCCCGTCTCCCTGTTCACCGCCGGTTTGCTGATCGCGCTGCCGGGCTTTTCCCAGACCGCGCCGACACCGCCGAAGGAATCCGCGCCCGTCGAACTCTCCCCGTTTGAGGTCAGCTCCCAGTCGGTCCGCGGCTACGTCGCCTCCGAGACGATGAGCGGCAGCCGGGTCAAGACGCAGATCATTGATTTGCCCTACACCGTGAACGTCATGACCAACGAGTTCCTCGAGGACTTCGGCATTTTTGAACTCTCCGACAACGTCAGCCACGTCGGTGGTTTCACGGGCCTCGATGTGGGCGGCAATTTCGTGCTGCGCGGCTTTACTTCGAACAACCAGCTGCGCGACGGATTTTTCCGCCTCGGCCGTTATGGCTCCAGCAACATCGACCGGATCGAGATCATCAAAGGTTCCAACGCGGCGATCTACGGCCGTTCCTCGCCGGGCGGTATGATGAACATGATTTCCAAGTCACCCAAGTCCGTGGCCAATCAGAAACTGTCCTTCAACTACGGTGACTATGGCACGCAACGCGTCACCTTCGAGGGCACCGGCCCCCTCGTCACGAGCCGGTTCGGCAAGACCAATTACCTGCTGACGGCGAGCTACTATCAGCGGGATTTCGAGGCGGACTGGACGTTGGCCCGCAACAAGGAATACTTCCTCGCGCTCGATCACATCTTCAGCAACGGCACCAAGCTCACGCTCATGGCCGAGGTTTTCGAGCAGCAGCGCAACTCTCCGCTGTCCGGAGCTCCGGTTATCATCGACAAGAAAGGCACCGGCACCACCGCCACCATCGATGCGGACGACGTCGCCATCGGTTACGCCTACAATCTCGCGAAAAACAGCACCTACGGCCCCAACAGCCGCCTTAACCGCGACAACACCTCGCTCACGGGCACGCTGGAGAAGAAGCTCAACGACATCTTCAGTATCCGCACCTCGGGCAATTTCTATTCGGCCGGTCGTGATGACTACAACCAGAACACCAACTGGGGTAACATTCTCATCAACAAGGCCAACACCGTGCCGGCCTTTTCCCAGCGCGGGGCCACGCCCAATTGGGGCCGGATTTTCGAAGACGGCGGTTCTTTCCAAGGCGACCTGCTCGCCCAGTATTGGACCAACAATCGCAAGCTCGAGCATCGCACGCTGCTCACCTTCGACTTCAACGATTACTACCGGTGGGATCCGACCATCGCCTACGCTGCCGCCACTCATCCCGACATCGTAGCCTGGAATCAGGCCCGCAGCGTGACGGTCGATGCCAATTACAATCCGGTCGGGCCCATCGGATATTTTACGAAGGACCCTGATCCGGTGAACGGCTTTGTCTCCACGCGAAAGATGAAACGCCGCATCTCCGTGATGGGCGGACTGCTGCGCCACCAGACCTCGTTCCTTAATGGCCGCCTGCTGGGCTTCACCGGCGCCCGCTTCGATTCCATCCGCTATCGCCACCGCGATTTCCTGACCGCCGCCTCCTCGTTTACGCCGTTCATTCCCGGCTACCAAGTCGGAGATCAGATCAGGAAAACGATCACCTCCTTCAATCCGAATCTGGGCGCCAACTTTAAGCTCAAGGAAAACTTCCGCATCTACGCCAGCTACAGCCGGAGCTTCTTCCAATCCCAGGGCGACAACCCGGTCGAGATCGCCAATCCGACCTACAAGCCGGAAACGGCCGACGGCTGGGACTACGGTTTCAAGGGTTCCTTCTTCGGCGACCGCCTGACCTACACGCTGAGCGGTTTCTATATCAATCGGCAGAACGTGAGTGTGGACGACATCGATCCGGTCACCGGCCTCACGATCAGTCGGCGCGACGGGGACCAGTTGGTGCGCGGCTATGAGGCGGATGCCAGCTGGAGCCTGACCAACGAATGGTTCCTGCTCGGCAGCTACGGCAACGTCCACTCGATCTACACGGATTTTGGTGACGCGAACCCGCAGGCCATCGGTCGCAAGGTGCAGTATGTGGCCCCCTACAACGGCAGCTTCACCGTCAAGTATAGCCCTTCACGGGGCTCGCTAAAAAACTTCTCCACCAATCTCGGCGTGACCTTTGTGGGCTCGACCCCGACGGAAACGCCGATCGCGGGCGACGTCGTGACCGGTCCTGCCGGTCGGCGCGTGGTCACTTTCTCCTCCCGCCAATGGGCGCTCACCGTTCCCTCCTACCAAGTCTGGAGCCTCGGCGCCCGTTACACCCTCCAAAGCAGTCGGAACTTGAGCCATACCTTTGCGGTGAACCTGAACAATGCCTTCAACAAGCAGTTCATCCGCGCCGGCACGAGCGGAGCCACGCGGATCCTGCAAGGCGACGACCGCGCCATCTTCTTCACCTACACGATCAACCGCAAAGGGCCTAAATTCTGATGAAGGGGCCGCTCGGTCTGGTCCTTCTTCGAATCGCGGCAGCGGTTGGCGGGCTGATCGCGGCGTGTTCGGGGCCGCTTGCGGCCCGGGACCACTTCGTCGAAGGCCCGGGCCAACTTCCGGCGGCACTCAAGGCGGCACGCGCGGGCGATACGGTGACGCTCAAGAACGGCGCATGGAACGACGTCAAGGTCGTCGTCAGTCGGGGTGGCGAGCCGGACAAACCGGTGGTTATCCGGGCGGAGACGCCCGGGGGCGTTAAGTTGGGCGGGGCGTCGTCGTTGGAAATCAACGCCGCCCATGTCACGGTCGACGGGCTCTGGTTTCACGGCGGCGCGATCAGCCGGGGCGCCGTGATCCAGTTCAAGTCCCACCACGGCGTGGTCCGCAACACCGCCATCACGGATTACAACCCGGCCTCATTTGAAACCGAATACTACTGGGTGTTTTTCGATGGCGACGACAACCGCATTGAGCGGTGCTTTTTCAAAGGGAAAAACCACCTCCAGCCTCTCATCGGCAACGCGATCGTCGATAGCCGGCGCAATGCGGTGAGTCGTTCCTATTTCAAAAATGTCCCTTACGTCGCCGGCGCCAACGGCCGCGAGATCATCCGCGTCTGGGGCTCGGGTAAGCTCGAAGAACGCGACGAGGACGGGGCGTATTTCACGATCGAGCATAACCTTTTCGACCGCGCGGACGGGGAGGGGACCGAGATCATTTCGCTCAAATCGAACCGCAATGTCGTGCGTCACAACACGGTCATCGCCACGCGCGGCGGCATCAATATCCGGCGTGGGAATTTCAACACCGTCGAGCACAACGTCGTGCTGGGCCAAGGCATCGCCGGGGCCCAGGGCCTGCGGATGTCCGGCCGCAACAACGTGGTGCGCGGGAATTTTGTCTCGGGCTGCGGCTACGGCATCCGCGTCGCGTGCGGTGAGTTCATCGCGGACGCGCTGACGCCGAGTTACGTGCCCGACGTGAAGCCCAATGGCCGAAAGACGGCCGACGTTCGCATCCCGACTTACCCGCAGGTGCGGAACCTCAAATTGTCCGATAACGTGATGGTCGGAATCTCCGGGCCCGATCTCGAGGTCGGTTCGTCGTATAAAAACCACTGGCCTGAATCGCAGCAGGTTCTGCTGCCGGAGGGATGCGTGATCGAAAACAACCGGTTTGTGCGACCGCAGGGCGGTAAGGCGGTCCTCGTCACGGTGGCGGAGGCGAAGGCACCGCTGGACCGGTTTACTTTCAAGCCGAACACCTACCGCGGAAACCTCCTCGTCGGGAGCGGCACGGTTGCAGCGGCGGCCCAAGCCGGCTTCGCGACAACCGCAATCCCGGCCGACTGGTCGGAGACGAAAGAGCGCGCGGCGTTCAAGCCGCTCACGGCCGAAGACGTCGGCCCCGAGTGGGTGATCGCGCTCCGTCGGGCCGGGCAGTTTGCCGTCGAAGATACCGCACCTTCCGAACGCGCCGAGCCGCCCGAAGCCCGCAAAAACAAACGCAAGCGCTGATCCGGCGCAGCCGTACTTACCTCTCCCATATCTATGAAATCGTTCCTCCGTCTGATGCTTTGCCTTGCCGCGGTGGGCCTCGCCCGTGCCGCCGATTCCTCGCCGGTCCGGCCCAATATTCTCTTCATCGCCGTCGATGATCTCCGGCCCGAGTTCGGTGCCTACGGGGCCGACTACATCAAGAGCCCCAACCTCGACCGGCTCGCCCAATCGGGCATCACGTTCCAGCGGGCCTATTGCCAGCAGGCCGTGTGTTCGCCGACGCGCACCAGTATTTTGACCGGCACCCGGCCCGATACGAACAAGGTTTGGGATTTGGAGACACACTTTCGCGTCGCCCTGCCCAACGTGGTCACCCTCGGCCAACACTTCAAAAATCACGGCTACTTCGTCCAAGGCATGGGCAAGATTTACCACGGTAGCCTCGACGACGCGCCGAGCTGGTCCGTCCCGTGGGGCACGCCGAAGGCCGAAACCTACGCGCTGCCGGAAAACGTTAAACTGAACGCCCGCCGCTACGGGGTCGATCCCGACGGCGACAATAACCCCGGGGCCAAAGCCAAAGGGAAAGGCAAAGCCAAGGCCGCCGCCAGTGCCGCGCCCACCATCCCCGATTCAATGCCTGCGCGAAAAAATATCCGGGGCCCGGCGTTCGAGAGCGCAGACGTGCCGGATAACTTTTTTCAAGACGGCAAAGTCGCCGAACTGGCGGTCTCGACGTTGCAGGACCTGAGCAAGAAAAAGGAGCCCTTCTTCCTCGCGGTGGGCTTCGTGAAGCCGCATCTGCCCTTCGTCGCGCCGAAGCAATACTGGGACCTCTACGACCCGGCGAAGATCGAGCTCGCGCCGAATAAATTCCGCCCGAAGGACGCGCCCGACTACGCCATTTTGCCCGGCGGTGAACTGCGTAATTACCACGGCATTCCCGAAGGTTCGGTGCCCGACGACCTCGCCCGGCAGCTCAAGCATGGCTACTATGCCTCGATCAGCTACATGGACGCGCAGGTCGGCAAACTGCTCGACGAACTCGACCGGCTCGATCTCCGCAAGAACACGATCATCGTGCTCTGGGGCGATCACGGCTGGAAACTCGGCGAGCACGACGCTTGGTGCAAACACACCACCACCGAAAACGACACCAACACCGCGCTTTTGCTCTCCGTCCCGGGCATGCAGCACGCGGGCGCGAAGACCAAATCCATCGTCGAGTTTGTAGACATCTATCCGACCTTAGTTGAGTTCGCAGGCCTGCCGTTGCCCTCCCATCTCGAAGGCATGAGCTTCAAACCGGTGGTCGAGAACCCCACGCGCCCCTGGAAGACGGCCGCCTTTAGCCAATATCCGCGGAACGCCGGGAGGTCAGGCACGGGAGCGCTCATGGGCTACTCGATGCGCACCGAGCGCTACCGCCTCACGGTCTGGGTCGACCGCGGTGATCACACCAAGGTCGATGCGATCGAACTCTACGACCACCAGCTCGACCCGCAGGAGAACTTCAATGTCGCCAAAGCCCCGGCCAACGGCGAACTCGTCGAACAACTCATGGCCCAGTGGCGCAAAGGCTGGCAGGGCGCGAAGCCGGTGCTGGCCAAACGATAGTCATCACCAATGAATAAGTTCAGCTCCCTTCTCCGGACGTTCGGTTTTGCCGCCGGTGTGAGTGTGGCGATGGCCGCCGCCAATGCGGGCCCGAAGTCGGCCAACGTGCTGTTCATCGTCGTCGACGATCTGAACCTCGCGCTCGGCTGCTACGGCGACCCCGTGGCGAAGACGCCCCACATCGACCGGCTGGCCGCGCGTGGGGTGCGATTCGACCGCGCGTATGCCCAGTATCCGCTCTGTAATCCGAGTCGGGTTTCGTTTTTGAGCGGACGCCGCCCGGAGACCAGCGGCGTGTACATCCTGACCACACCGGCGCGTACCGCGTTGCCCGATGCGGTCATGTTGCCGCAGTTTTTTAAACAAAAAGGATATTTCAGCGCTGGAGCGGGAAAGATTTTCCACAACGCGAAGGTGAACGACGAAGCGTCGTGGGATTCCTACGACGACCGGCCGGCGAGCGACCCGGAGGAGATAGCGGCGATCGAGGCACGTTACGGCTCTGCCGGAAAGCCCGGCGACGGGCGGCCAGCGTTCCATATGTTGTCCGGTGACGGTGCGGGCACGCGGGATGGGCGCAACGTCCGGACGATCACACGGCTGATGGCGGAGCAACATGCCGCCGGGAGGCCGTTCTTTTTGGCCGCGGGCCTGCACCTGCCGCACTTGCCGTGGACCGCGCCGAAGAAATTCTTCGACCTGTATCCGCCGGGCAGCCTGACCCCGAAACCCGAGCCCGCATTGGTGGACGTGCCGCCCATCGCGTTGCAGACGGAGCTTTCGGGTTTCGCCCAACCCGATTCGCGCGAGGCGGCGATCCGCGGCTACTACGCGAGTGTCTCGTTTACCGATGCGCATGTCGGGATGTTGCTCGGCGAGCTCGACCGGCTCGACCTTTGGAAAACGACGGTGGTCGTCCTGATCAGCGACCACGGCTTTCACCTCGGCGACCACGGTGGGCTCTGGGCAAAACTGAGCGCGTTCGACGCCGCGACGCGCGTGCCGATGGTGGTGGCCGGGGCCGGAGTCCCGGCGGGCAAGGTGCTGGCCGAGCCGGTGGAGTTGATCGACGTCTTCCCCACCTTGGTCGAACTCGGCGGCTTTTCCCCGCCGCCGGGATTGGAGGGCCGCTCGCTCGTGGCCGCGATGCAGGATCGGCCGTCGACCGCCTTCCGGCCCGCGTCGAGTATGGTTTACCATTACGATCAGGCTAAAAAGGCCGATGTGCTCGGCCGCACGGTGATCGCGGCGGAGTGGCGCTACACCGAGTGGGATCGCGGCACGTCCGGTCGGGAGCTCTACTGGCGTGCCGACGACCCGATGGAGTATCGCAATCGCGCGGCGGATCCGAAGCTCACCGCCGCGCTTAACGCTGGAGCGGCTTATCTCCAAAACGCCCCAATTCCTAAGCCAGGCCCGGCCAATCGCCCCCGGGCCTTGCTCGAGGCGGCGCGGAAAAATCCCTGAGCGGGCTCGCCATTCGCGGGCACGCGAGGGCTGAGGCGCCCACTTTTTTCGCGTCTTGCAACCCTTGCATAAATGCCGGCTTGCCTGACCGGTCTCTTCTGGGGCCAATGCGCCCCTCGCTTTCGCCTCCGTCCCTGCGCATTTCTGCCTCCGGCCTCTCCTAGATTTTCGTTACCTTAATCATCCCGCCGCTTTGGCACCCTTTTTTAACCAAATGAACGCCTCCACCATGACCATACCCAACCTCCGCCCAACCTCTGATCGGTCCTTCGCCCGGTCTTTTTCCACGCTGATTATCCTCGGCTCGCTGCTCGTCGCTTCGGCCTCGGCGCAGAGCGCCAACCCGAGCTCTCCAGCGAAGAGCCCGACTCCGGTCCTGGGCGCCGCCAACCTGACCGGCGAGGTCGTCCAACTCGAAACCTTCAACGTGTCGGGCTCGCTGATTGCCGGAGCCAGCACGTTTACTTCGCCCACTCCGGTGCTCGTGATCGATCAAACCGCCCTGCTCGCCGCCGCGCCGATCAATCTCGCCGATGGCTTGAAACAGCTGCCCTCCCTCGCTCCCGGTGGCGGTCAGACCGTCGGCGGTGGCACGGGTAACAACAGCGCCAATTTCCTGAACCTGCGGGGACTCGGCGTCACGCGCACGCTGACGCTTTTGGACGGCCGCCGCTTCACCCCCAGCGGTCCGACCGGGCAGGTTGACGTTAACCTGATCCCGCAAGGCTTGGTGGACCGGGTGGATGTCGTGAACGGCGGCGCCTCGGCCGCGTATGGTTCCGATGCCGTCGGCGGCGTCGTGAACTTCGTGCTGAACAAAGAATTCGTTGGCTTCAAATCCGACTTCCTTCTCGGCCAGTCGCAGAAGGGCGATAATCAGGAATACAAGGGTTCGGTCACCTTCGGGACCAAGTATCTCAACGGCCGCGGCCACCTCGTATTCAGCGGCGAGTATGTGGAGAGCAAAGGCGTGAACGGCGACGGCCGCGATTTCCGGCGCGAAGAAACCAACCAAATCCCCGAGCCGGGCAACACGACCAAGGTGATCCGCGTGGCGGACATCCGCTCGCCCTTCACGCCCGGTGGTAACATCGTAAATGGCGCCGGCGGCACCGCCGCCAACAACGCGCTCATCCGCGGGATCAAGTTCGGCCCCGGCGGCACGCAGAGCCCGTACGATTACGGCCGGTTCTCGACCACCATCGGCACGGCGAACGGATTTCAGAGTGGCGGCGACGGTTTCCGGATCGGCACGGCCCAAGAGATCGTGCGTCCGCTCACGCGTAAAAATTTATTCCTGCGAAACGATTTCAAGCTGCTCGAAAATTTCTCTTTCTTCGTCGAGGGCGGTTTCAGCGAAACGCAAATGAACCAGCAGAACAGCCCGACCACGCATCTGCTCACGATCCGCAGCGACAACGCTTTTCTCAACCGGGCCGCGCCCGACTTGGTCGCGCGCATGACCACGCTCGGGGTCACCTCGTTTACCATGAACCGCCTGACGCTGGAGCGCGGGCTGACGGTGTCCAAGGTCAACGATCAGAACCGGCGCGTGTTGGTCGGGTTCAACGCAAAAATCGCCGGCTGGGACTGGGAGACGTCGCTCCAATCGGGGACGAACGACATCAGTATTCCGATCGTCAACAATCTCATCACCGCGCGGATGGCGGTCGCCGCCGATGCGATTCTAGTCGGTGGACAAATTGTGCCCCGCGCGGCGGCCGCCAATCCGGGGAGCGTGGCCTTCAATCCGTTCGGCGCCGGATCGCCCTCGGCTGCGGCTTTGGACTACGTCATGGGCACCACGCAGTTTGAAGAAACTTCCTCGCAGGACGTGATCGAATCAAAGGTTGCTGGAGAGGTTTTCGATTTGCCCGCCGGTCCCGTGGCGGTCGCCGCCGGGTTGCATTGGCGCAAACTCGAATCCACGACTACGACCGACGCCCTCTCGATCGCTGGCGCCTACCGGTTGGCGAACAATCAGCCGTTTACGGGTAGCTATACGATCATGGAAGAGTTCGCCGAAACGCAGATCCCGCTGCTGAAGGATCTGCCGCTCGTGAAGAAGCTGACGGCCAGCCTCGCCTTCCGGCACGCGGATTACTCGACCAGCGGCGATGCCAATTCGTGGAAGGCCGGCGCGGTCTGGCAGCTCAACGCCGATCTACGCATCCGGGCCTCGCGCTCCCGTGACATCCGGGCGCCCAACATTAACGAACTCTTCTCCGCCGGCCGTCAGACCAACGGTAACATCTCCGACAATTTTGCCGGCGGCACGGGCCTGACCTTTCAGGGCGTGCCCAACATCAACAGCGGCAATCCGAATCTGAAACCCGAGGTGTCCGACTCGACCGTCGTCGGTTTTGTCTATCAACCGATGTGGCTGAAAGGCGCGAGTTTCGCCGTGGATTTTTACACCACGGAAATTGCCGCCGCGATTTTCTTGGCCGGCGGGCAGGAAGCCGTGCGCGAGTGCTCGCTCAACCCGTCGTCGCCGCTCTGCTCCTTCGTGACGCGCGGCCCGACTCAGGCCAGCCCGCGGGCGATCATCCAGACGCGGACCTCCTCGGTTAATCTCAACTCCGAGTTTTCGCGCGGTGTGGATTTCGAGGCCAGTTACCGGATTCCGCTTAACACGTGGTTTGCCGCCGTGCGTCCCGGCAATCTTACCGTGCGCGCGATCGCCGGTTACATCGATGAGTATTCCCGCGTATCGCCTCTCACTCCGACCCAAATCAACTTGGCCGGCAACGGTATCGCGAATCCCGGATCGGGCACTTCAGCGTTGCCGCGCATCCGGGGCAATCTCTCGCTGAGTCACTCGCGCAACGCCTTCTCCAGCTTCCTCCAGATGCGCTACATCGGCCGGATGACATGGGACAAGACGCGTATTCTGGGCGTGACCACCGATTACAACGCCGTGCCTTCGACCGCGTATTTCGACGGCCAATTGACCTACCGGTTGCCCAAGATTCGCCAAGGCTGGGAGTCCGAGGTTTATTTGAACGTCGCCAATCTCCTCGACCGAGACCCCACCTACGCACCCCGCGCCACCGGTGCCACGCCGCTCCCCACCGATCCCGGCCTGTTTGACCAAGTCGGCCGGATGTTCCGACTCGGGCTGCGGACGAAGTTCTAAGGTTTCCCGTGGTGCGGCGGTTATTGCTCCTTTGGCTTCTGGCCGGCCTCGGGATCGGCGCGGCGAGCGCGGCCGAAGCGGCCGCACCCGAGCCGGACCCGAGGCTCGGGCCGGCGTTTGCCCGCCGGGAACGCCCTGTCTTGGGTTCGGCGACCGCCCCGATCGTGGTGATCGAAGTTTCGAGTTTCCGGTGCGCCCACTGCCGGGACTTTCACGAAAAGATCTTTCCGGTGCTGCGGAGCCGTTACGTGGACACGGGAAAAGTACAGTGGGTCGTGCTCAATGCTTCCGATGACCCGTCGGAAGAGTTCGCGCCGATTTTCCAGGTCGCGCGGTGCGCCTTGCGGCAAGAAAAGTATTGGGAGGTGACAGGGCGACTCTTCGAGGCGGCCGGTCGGCCGTTCAGTTTTGTGGCCAATTTGGTGAAGAAGAGCCCGCAGATTGACGGGGAGGCTTTGGATCAATGCCTGGATGATCGCGGCGTGCGTAACGCTGTGGCTGCCGATTTCGCCGAGTATGCGCGGCTCAAGTTGCAAGGGACGCCGACGTTCCTGATCCGAAAGACCGGGGCGGATGGTCGGGTGGTGGAGACCACGATTGCCGGTGCCCAGACCCTGGACTATTTCCAGCGCGTAGTGGATGAATTGCTGAAGACCCCCTGACCATGCGCCGAGTCGCCGACTCCCTTTTCCCTGCTTTCCGCGCGGTGCGGCCCGCGCGATTGTTGGCGGTGTTGGCGGTCGCAGGAGGCATGGGCCTGGGGTGCGATTGGCTGCGCTCAGAGCAACGGCTCGTGTTTTCCCGGCCGCTGCCGGTCTTCAGAATCGTGGAGCCGTCGCGATGACCACGGGTGCCCGCTCCAGTCGCAGCCGCGAGGTTTATATACGCTGGTTGCTGGGCATGGTTTTGGTCGCCGCCGGAGGTTTCAAAGCGGCACACCCCGTGGAGTTTCATGCCGATCTGGTGGCCTATGGGATCGGCTTGCCCGATGCGTGGCTGCGAGGAACCGCCGTGATGCTGCCTTGGCTCGAAGTCGTCGCCGGCATCGCACTCGGCGTGGACTTCTGGCCGGAGACGATCCGTTTCGTAAGCGTGGGCTTGAGCGCGGTTTTTGTGGCGGTGTTGGCTCAGGCCATGGTGCGTGGACTGGAGGTGCGCTGCGGTTGCTTCGGCCCGCTGACGCCCGGCTGGTTTAACGAACCGTGGTTCGCGCTTGGACGCGCCTTAAGTTTGCTCGCCGCCTCGATTTGGCTGTGGCTAAAACGAGTGTCGTCGTCCGCGGGACCCGCGCTCAACGCCTAACGGCCAATGCTCCCTACGATGCCCCCTTCAAATCCGGTCTTTTTTCTTCGTCGGCTCTCTTTGGCGCAGTGGATGTTGTTCGCGGCGGGCGGTGGCGTGATTTTTGGATTAGTGGCGCCGGAGCTCGCCATGCACCTGAAGTTCATCAGCGATATTTTTCTCCGGCTGATCCGGGCAATTATCGCTCCGGTGCTTTTCGGCGTGTTGGTGCGGGCGGTCGGCGGGGTGGGGGGAATGAAGGACTTGGGCCGATTGGGTTGGAAGTCGCTGGTCTTCTTTGAGGTCGCGACGACGCTCGCGCTGTTGCTCGGGTGGTTTACTGCGGCGATTTTTCGGCCGGGCGACAACGTCGCGCTCGCCGCTCAGGCGGCGCCGGTGGTTTCAAAAATGACGTTTACCGATGTGCTCGTGAACGCCTTTCCGACCAGCATCGTGGATGCGATGGCGCGGGGCGATGTGCTGCAGATCGTGGTGTTCTGTTTCCTGTTCGGCGTGGCCTGCCTCGCGGTGGGAGAGCGGGCGAAGCCCGTGCTGGTGCTGGCCGATGCCGTGGTGGCGGTCGCGTTTCGGTTTACGCAGATCATCATGTACCTCGCGCCGGCGGCGGTTTTTGCCGCCATGGCGGGAACGGTGGCGACCAGCGGGGTGGGGGTTCTGCTCGGGTTGGCCCGGCTGTTTGGGGCGGCTTGGGGAGCAGAATTGTTGTTCCTCGCGGTGGTTTTCGGCGGCTCACTCGTGGCGAGCGGAGTGCCGATGCGGCGGTTCGTGCATTTCGTGAGGGAGCCGTTCCTGATCGCGTTCAGCACGACGTCGAGCGCGGCGGCTCTGCCCCAGACTCTGGAAAACATGGAGCGTTTCGGCGTGCCCAATCGGATTCTTGGCGTGGTGGCTCCGCTGAGTCTCAGCCTGAACCTGTGTGGCAGCACACTCTTTCTCGGACTCGCGACGCTGTTTGTCGCGCAGGCGGCTAACGTGCCGCTTTCGTTCGACCAGCAGCTCTTGATTTTGCTCACCCTCAAGCTGACCAGCAAGGGCGTCGCGGGCATTCCACGGGCAAATTTCGTCGTGCTCACGGCCTTGTTTCAGAGCTTCGGTCTCCCGCTCGAAGGCCTCGGTCTGCTACTCGGCATCGATGCGCTGATCGATCCGATTCGGACCAGTGTGAATGTTGTCGGCCATTGCGCCGCGCCCGCCGTGGTGGCGCGCTGGGAAGGCGTGTCGTTTCCGAAGGACCTCGAACCCGTGCCGACCATGGCACCGCCGTTTTAAGGCCTCGCGTTTCATCTTCTATGTCCCTGTTGCCCCTCTTCGACAATTCCCTCCTGCAACGCGCGGCCCAGCCCGCGCTTGAAATCGAGACCGCGCCCGCGTCTTTGGCCTGCTATACGTTTGGCGATCTTGAAGTCCGCAGCAATCGGCTCGCGCACCTTTTGCGCGCGCGGGGTTTGCAGGCGGGAGATCGGCTCGCGTTTTTTTTGCAGAACCGGATTGAGGTCATCGATCTTTGGCTGGCGGGAGCCAAGCTCGGCCTGATCATCGTGCCGATCAACGTGCTCTACCGAGAGCGCGAGCTGACCCACATCGTGCGGGACGCCGCGCCCACCGCGGTGGTGACTTCGCGCGAGTTGGCCGGGCTTATTCCCAGCGATGTGGCGATCTGGGAGGTGGACGGGTTGACGGCCGAGGCGGCGGCGCAGCCGGGTGCGCGGATTTCGGTCCCGGCCGATGCCGATACCCCAATGGCGCTCATCTACACTTCGGGCACGACCGGGGCGTCGAAGGGTGCGGTGCTCACGCAGGGTAATTTTGCGACCAATGGTCTCACCCTCGTCACGGCCTGGGCGATCACGTCGGCCGACCGCTACCTTGCGACGCTGCCACTCTTTCACGTGCACGGTTTGGCGAACGGACTGCACTGCTGGCTCTTCAGCGGTTGCCACCTGCGTCTGACCGAGCGTTTCGAACACGCGAAGGCCGCCCAGTGGTTCGACGAGTATCGGCCGTCGCTCTTCTTTGGTGTGCCCGCGATGTTCATCCGGCTGCTGGAGTTGCCGCCCGAAGTCGCGCGGCCGATCGGCTCGCGGCTGCGGTTGGCGGTTTCTGGGTCGGCGCCTTTGCCGGCCGAGGTGCATGAGAAATTTAGACAACTCTACGGCTCGGTGATTCTTGAACGCTACGGGATGACCGAGACGTTGATGAATATCGGCAACCCCTACTCCGGCGAGCGTCGCCCCGGCACGGTCGGTCTGCCGCTCGCGCACGTGGCGGTGCGCATCTGCGACGAGGCCAACGCCGTGGTCCCGGACGGCACGACGGGCGAGGTCTGGGTGAAGGGGCCGAACGTGTGCGCCGGCTATTGGCGGCGGCCGGATGCGACGGCGACGGCGTGGAGCGACGGATGGTTTCGCACGGGCGACATCGGAGTGCGCGCGGCCGACGGCTACATTACCCTGCAAGGCCGGCGGAGCGATCTGATTATCTCCGGCGGTTTCAATATTTATCCGCGCGAGATTGAAGAGCTGATTTTGGAGCAGCCCGGGGTGCGGGAAGCGACGGTCGTCGGCGTGCCCGATGTGGTGCGCGGTGAGGTGCCAGTGGCCTACGTGGTGGTCGATGGGGCGGTCTTCGACGAGGCCGCGACCGTGGCCGTGTTGCGCTCGCAGTTCGCGTCGTTCAAGCAGCCGAAGAAGTTTGTGCGGATGGACGCGCTACCGCGCACCGCGCTGGGCAAAGTTCAGAAACGCCTGCTCCCCGCGCCATGAGCCCCGCCGTCATGTCGTTGCTCGCGCTGGCCGTGGTGATCGGCTTCAGCCTGACCGCCCGGGTCAACATCGGGGTGCTTGCGGTTGCGCTGGCGTGGCCGATCGCGGTGTTTGCCGCGGGCTGGAAAGCGGAGGCCTTGCTCGCGGTGTTTCCGTCGAGCCTTTTCCTGACGCTCGTCGGGGTGACGTTGCTCT
>CAMBRG010000053.1 GCA_945869845.1 Opitutus sp. GAS368
CGCAACGCGAGGCCGTCCCGCAATTTCCGGTTGTAGTCAAATTGGAGGCGGTAGGCACCCTCGCTATTGTAGATCGCGGTGGCGGATCCGAAATTTTTCATCAACGCCCGTTTGGTAAACACCGCACCCTGTCCACCCGGTTCAACTTCGCCGAAGATAAGGGAGTTGGACCCTTTACCGAAATCGATCCGCTCCACGTTGTAATTGTCGGACGGGATGTTCCACCGGAAATAATTCCGGCTGACGTTGTTGCCTTGGCTGAGGCCGCGAAACGCGAAGTTCCCTCCCTGATTGTCGTTCTCCATGGTCGGAGCCGCGTAAACGTTGGCCACAAACGCCGCCGTCTCATCGGCCGTAAACAGGCCGAGATCTTCCATGAAATCGGAGGTGATCGCGTCGATGTTCACCGGCACATCCTTCAGCGCCTGCTTCGTGCGCGTGGCAGACAGGGTGTCATTGGCCGACCAGCCTGTTTCTTGCTCGGAGGAAATCACAAAGGGCGAAAGCCGGACCGCCCCGTCGGGCGCGGGCACCCGTGGAGCAGCCGGCTCGGGCACCACCTGACCGGACAGGATCGAGGCCGAAAGTGCTCCGGCCAGACATCCGGAAAAAGCGACGCGACGGGATAATGTGAGAAAACGGATCATGATAAGGTTTGGGGGTTGGGAGAGCTTACAAAAGGAACTTTAAAAACAGGATCGGGCGACGCTTTTTTCTGCCGCTCAGAACCGCACGGTCGCGGTGAGGTCCCACTGCGGCGGCAACACGTAGATTTGCCGGTAGAGCACGACGCCACTGGTCAACGTGGTCGTGCCGACGCGGCGGGTGCTGCCGTTTTCAAGATCAACGAGGTTGCGGCAACCGAGACGGAAGCGGACCTGTTGGCGCCAAATCTTTTGATCGCGCATCACGTAGGCGTTTAACAGGTGCGAAGTGCCGCCGTAGAATTCACGCCCATTGACGATGGAGAGCAGGTAATTGTCGCGCCAACTGCCGTTGATGCCGACGCGCACACCGCGGAGCGGCTCCCATACGTCGCGTTGAAACGAGTAGTCGGCGATCCAGCTCGCGGACCAGGGCGCCGCCCGGGCGCCGGTGGGCTTGGTGGAGTAGTCACTCGAATCCAGAACTTCCTTGGCGTCGGCGATGAGGGCCGGAGCCTCGTCGCCACGTTTGACGGCGGCTTCGTAGTAGGCGCGGAAGGCCGAAAAATCGGGACGGGTCGTGACATCGGAGTGCGCGAAGGTGAAGCGGAGTTGCACACCCTTGGCCGGGCGGGCGAGAAGCGTGAGATCGAAGCCCTTCGACGATTCGGTCGAGAGCACATCGCGGTATTGGTTCACGTCATTCCACGTGCGAAAGTATCGCGGATCGCTGGCGGTGATAGAGTTGGGGTTAACGAGATCTTCGACATCGCCCGCGCTAAAGCTGGAGGGAGTCCAACGGAACTCTACGTTGGCGCGGTCAATTTGGAAAACACCGAGGGTAAGGGTGACACGATTGTCGAACAGGGCTCCTTTGATGCCGATTTCTTTGGTCACCCCTGATATCGGCCCAAAGATTTTTTGGTCGAACGTGCGGGCGTCCTGCCAGCGGAAGGAGTCGGAGTAGACTCCATAGATATTGATATCGGGCGTGAGCACGTAAGTGAGACCGGCGGTATAACTGGTGTTGAAAAGATGGAGGGCAGGATTCTCGACGTATTCCCCGGGCATGGCATCAGCGCGACTGGGCGGGGGGATGTCTTCCCGGTAAGCGCCAAACGTTCGGGTGCCCCGGTATTCGTAGGTCCGATTCCAATCCCAGCGCACACCGAGCAACGACAACAGGCGGCCCTTGAAATAATTTCCGCTGGCCGAGATCGCGCCGGCGTAGGCTTGGCGCCATTCGGTCCCGTCCGCCGCATTGCCGAAGGAAAGTTGTTTCGCTTGAAAATCATTGGTGACGGGCAGGCGCTCGACGGTGAAGCGGTCGAAGAGTTCGCGGGAGTAGAACTTGGGGTCGTCAAGGTAGAGGCGGAAGCGGACGCGGTCGCTGGTCTGGTTGACAGAGGTAACCAGGCCGTTTTCAAAGCGCCTCACGTTGTAAAGCGCCTTGCGGTAGTTGTTGGTGAAGTCTTCGCGGTATTCGACGCTGCCGATGAGGAGTTGCTTCATCCACGTGAATGGCTGCAAAGGCAGCACCGCCGTCCCGCGGAACGCATCGACGTCGTTGCCGAAGCGTTTCGAGTCGATGCCAGTGGTGTCGATGTAGGGGCGGCCGTTGACGTCGACGCTGATCGTGCTGTTGAAAAAGTTGTCGTTGCGCAGGCCCTCTTGGTTCTGGTGATTATAGGCGAGCTCGAGACCGAGTTTTCCGATGCGCTGCTCGACCGTGACGGAGTAAGTGCTGAACGGCCGGCCCTGGCGGTCGAACGAACCGCGGAGGTTGTAATGTTTTGGGTTTCCGAAAATCCGCTTCGTGCCCACGACCACGCCGGCGGCGTTACGCATGCTGACGTCAAAAAAGCCGCCCTCAAGCAGCGTCGGGCTGCCGCCGGCGGGGCCGTTGGTCGAGCTGCGATCGGCCGCGGCGAGGGTCGATTGGTTGAACCAGGCGCCGTCGGACGTGAACCACGGACCGGCGCTCGTGAAGCCGAGGGAGCGCGCGGACTGTTCGCGCACGGTGTTGCCGGCGAAGCCGCGGGCGTTGTCGAAATCGCCGCGTTCAGCTTCGAGGCGGACGAGCGTGTTGCGGAAAGGCTGCCAAGTGAGCGCGAGCGTCTCGCCGGCAAGTTTGTAGGCGGAAGCATCCTGAAAGGTGCGCTCCTCGCGGCGCACGGCGTTGAAGCGGAGAGCGAGACCACTGCGAAGCTTCCGGTTGACGTCGAGCTGCACGCGGTAGGCCTCGTTGCTACCGTATTGGGCAAAGGCGGTGCCGAAGTTTTTCATCAGCGCGCGCTTCGTAAACACCGATCCCTGGCCGCCGGGTTCGACATCGCCGAAGATCAGCGAGTTCGAGCCTTTGCCGAAGTCGATCCGCTCAACGTTGTAAGTATCGCTCGGGATATACCACCGGAAGTAATTGCGCGAGACGTTGAATCGCTGGGAGAGGCCGCGGAAGGAAAAGTTGTCGGTCTGGTTGTCGTTTTCCATCGTCGGCGCGGCGTAAACGTTGGCGACGAATTTGGTCACCTCATCGGCGGTGTTCAGGCCGAGATCTTCCATAAAATCGGAAGTGATCGCGTCGATGTTCACCGGCACGTCCTTCAACGCCTGCTTGGTGCGCGTGGCCGACAACGTGTCGTTGGCCGACCAGCCCGTATCGCGCTCAGTGGAAAGCACGAAGGGTGAGAGCTGAACCACCTCGTCCTGCGCCGCCGCGGTTGGAACGGCGGGCTGGGGAGCGCCCTGTCCGAATAAGCTCGAGACCATGGCCCATCCGACCAACGGGCGCAGCGAGGCCAAACGACGAGTCAAAGGGTGGGCAAAAATTTTCATCGGGGTAAGAGGAGAACCCGCCAAACAACCCAGGTACGACCGATTGGCAAAATCGAGTCTACTGGCATTGTTGAGTAAAAATTGATCGTATGCTTGTTTTTCTCTAAAATCCGCCGCCTCGACTATTTTTAACCTCATGAACCTAAACTTTAACTAGGCCGCCGGTTGCCTCGTTTCCGCCGTGCAACCGCTCGCTTCATGACGCCAAACCTCCCCGATCCTTCGAATCGCCCGGTCCCGCCTGATCGCGTTTCCATGCGCGAGGTGGCCGAGCGGGCCGGCGTGTCCCGCTCCGCCGTCTCCCTCGCCCTGCAACAGCATCCGAGCATCCCCGTCGCCACCCGCGAACGCATCCACGCCGCCGCCGCGGAACTGGGCTACCGCAAGAATCCCCTCGTCGCCGCCCTCATGCGTTCCCGTCGCGCTCCCGCGACGGCGACGCCCGTTCGGGCTACCCTCGCCTATCTCACGGCCGATGCGCCCAATGACGCGTGGCGCGATGCCGCGACGTTGCGGAGCTTTTACACCTCCTCCGCGGCCCGGGCCGACCAACGCGGTTTTCGGCTCGATGAATTCTCCCTAACCGGTCCCCGCATGAATCCCAAACGCCTCGCCGGCCTGCTCAAGGCCCGCGGGATCCACGGCCTGCTGGTGGCGCCGTTGCCCGGACAACGGAGCTCGCTCGATTTCGATTTCACCGACTTCGCCGTCGTCGGCCTCGGCACCAGCGTCAAAGACCCCGTCATCGACCGCGTTGCCGACGATCATTACCGCAACCTCCAGCTTGCTTTTGAAAACACGCAGGCTCTCGGCTACCGGCGTATCGGACTGGCGTTGCCCGGCAACGTCAGTCGTCGCCTCGAGCACCGGTGGTGGTCGGGCTTTCTGGTCGCGCAGCAATCCCTGCCCCCAAGCCAACGCCCGCCGGCCCTAATGCCGGAAACCCGCGACGAGCTTCCGCCCCAACTCAATGCTTGGATCGCCCGCCACCGGATCGACGCCGTCATCTTCGCCCTGCGCGATCAGGAGTTGATGAGCCGGGCTCCCCGTCACGTCGGACTCGTCTCGCTTTCGGTCCACGGCGCGGGCGACGCCATCGCCGGCATTCGCCAGGACGTTGCCCAAGTCGCAGCCGACGCCGCCGATCTGCTTATTGAGAAAGTGCAACGCTGGGAAACCGGCGCCCACCGCTCTCCCCGCCTGCAATTAGTCCAGGGTGCCTGGTCCGGCGGAATGAGCGCACCCGGGGCCGGTCTTCCCCGCCAGTCGCTGCTCACTTTGCCTTAACCCCCCGTTTCTCCCAGCCGCAAAAATTCAGCTGAGGGCTGAGCGCCCGATCTTCGGAGCGTGCCCGCGAGGTTGGCGATGGGGTGGACGCGTTTACCGTTTTGTTTTTCGCGATCGTTCTGCCGTCGGAGTTCGACTGCATGGATCCGGCTCAGCGCCACGTCACCCGCGTCCGACCGAAAAAGCTTTCGCCCCAACCGTCCGTCCCCGCAACGTCGCCCGCCATGCGCGCCTTGCTCGCCTTCGACAAATTCAAAGACGCCCTCTCCGCCCCCGAGGCCTGCGCCCTCGCCGCCGGCAGCCTCCGCGCCCGCCGGCCCGATTGGTCCCTCGACTCGTGCCCGCTCACCGATGGCGGCGAGGGGTTTTGCGAGATCCTCACTCAAGCCCTCGGTGGCACGTTTGAAACCCACACCGTCACCGGCCCGCGCGGCGAACCCGTCGTCGCCCGACTGGGTTTCGTTCCGCTCGCCCTCATCCCACCCGCCGCCCGCGCCCTCCTCCAAATCGAAAATCGAGATTCGAAAATCGAAAATTCTCACGTCGCGATCATCGAAATGGCCGCCGCCTCCGGCCTCGCTCTGCTCGCGCCGGAGGCCCGCGATCCTTGGCTCACCTCGACCACCGGCACCGGCGAACTCATCCGCCTCGCCGCTCGTCCCGGCGTCGCCGCCATTTTGCTCGGGCTCGGCGGCAGCGCCACCAGCGACCTTGGCCTCGGCGCCCTCGCCGCCCTCGGACTCACCTTCGTCTCCGCCACCGGTGAGCTCATCGACCCGCCCACGCCCGCACGTTGGGCCGAAATCGCCCGGCTCGAAGGCCGGTTGCCCACCGATCTGCCCCCGCTGCGGATCGCCTGCGACGTCGCCAATCCCCTCCTCGGCCCCAACGGTGCCGCCGCGATTTACGGCCCGCAAAAAGGCCTGCGCCCCGCCGACCTCCGCCGGCTCGACAACGAAGCCGCCCGCCTCGCCCTCTTGCTTTGCCGCCACGCCGCGCAGCCCGACGCCCTCATGGGCGTCCCCGGCGCGGGTGCGGCCGGCGGCATCTCGTTCGGCCTCATGGCGGCAGCCTCCGCGCAACTCATCTCCGGCTTCGACCTCGTCTCCGCTTGGCTCGATCTCGATTCCCGCCTCGCCGCCGCCGATCTCGTCCTCACCGGCGAGGGCCGTTTCGACGCCAGCTCGCTCAGCGGCAAAGGCCCCGGCGCTCTCGCCACCCGTGCCGTCGCCCTCGGCAAACCGGTCCACCTCTTCGCCGGTGCCATCACCGCCACACCCGTCCCCGGCCTAGCTCTGCACGCGATCACGCCTCCCGGTACGCCCCTGCCCGCCGCCCTCCGCGCCGCCGCCATCAACCTCACGGCGGCCGTCGACCGCACGTTTGATCCAGCGTCACCTTCCGGCTCGACGGCCTGAGCACCCCACGCAACGGTAACGCAACTCATGGCCGTCCCCGAGCGCGTTTCTGCCGTCCGATTCTTCGTCGCCCTCGCGACGGCCACTTTCGGCCTCTTCGGTTGCGCCGCCGTCCCCGCTGCCCCGCCGGCCCGCCCCACCGCCGCGCCCACCAATCCTCCGGCCCGCGTCTACTTCACCCCGCCCCGCGCCGATCCCGCGCCCCGCATGATGCTCGGCATCGACGCGCTTGAGGCCGACGGTTTTGCCGCCGTCCGGGGGAAACGTCTCGGCCTCCTCACCCATCCCGCCGGCGTCAACCGCAACGGCGTCAGCACCATCGACGTGCTTCGCCGCGCCCACGGCGTCAAACTCGTCGCCCTCTACGCCGGCGAACACGGCGTCTACGGCGCCCTCCCCGCCGAGAAAAAATATCCCGACCAAATCGACCCGCGCACCGGCCTCATGGTCTATTCGCTCTACAGCGGCGTCGCCTACAAAGGCAAAAGTTTCAAAGCCTCCCCCGCCCAGCTCAAAGACATCGATGCCCTCGTCGTGGACCTGCAAGACATCGGCACGCGAAGCTACACGTTTACCAGCGCGATGAAACTCGCCCTCGAAGCCTGCTTTGAAAACGGCAAGGAACTTATCGTCCTCGACCGGCCCAATCCCCTTGGCGGCCTCAAAGTCGACGGTCCGCCGCTCGACGCGAAATGGATGAGCTACGTCGGGGCCTTTCGCGTCCCCTATGTCCACGGCCTTACGATGGGCGAACTCGCCCGGCTCGCCCGCGAAGCCCAAGCCCCCGGCGGCATCGACGTCACGCCTGCGCAGCGCGCCGCCGGCAAACTCACCGTCATCCCCATGCGCGGCTGGACGCGCTCGATGCGTTGGCCCGAAACCGGGCTCACTTGGGTGCCCACGTCCGGCGGCATCCAAGATTACGCCGCCGTGATCGGCTATCCGATGACCGGCCTCGGCACCTACCTCGGCGGCTTCCGCAGCGGCGTCGGCTCCGAACACATCTTCCGCGGCGTCTCCCACAAAACCACCCCTCGCGAAGCGCTCGAAAAAGAACTCCGCGCCCTACCGCTCGCCGGCGTGCAGTTCCGCACTATCAGCGTACCCAACACCAAGACCGGCAAACCCGCCGTCGGACTCTACACCGAGATCGCCGATTTCGATGCCTGGCAGCCCACCGAGCTTGGTTTCCATCTCATGCGCCTCGCCTGCAAACTGGAGCCGAAGAATCCGTTCGCCGCCGCGAAGCCCGGCGAAGTCAACGGCTTCATCCGCCACCTCGGCAGCGAAGCTTTTGTCCGCGCCCTCCAACGCGACGGAGTCCGCATCGACCTCGATTTCTGGTTCAAGCAATGGCGCGAACAAGCCCGCATCTACCAAGAGCAGAGCAAGCGCTATTGGCTCTACCGCTGACACCCGCCGTCGCCATTTGTGGGAGCGAGCTTGCTCGCGACTCAGAGATCAAAGTCGCGAGCAAGCTCGCTCCCACCAGAAGACCGTAACCACATTTCCAACGGAGCAGTCCTTCCGCCGCCGGTAATGTGTGGCGCCCCCAAAGCGGCACGGGCATCATAGTTTGATTTCTGCCCCGCCACCGGGCGCGTTCACGGATGGCAACACCCCGCCGCTGGATCGCCTCCCCGATTGATACGCATCCGATGCTCCGCCTTGGAATGATTTCATGGAGGCCTACGCCACCGAAAACTCCCGCCGTCCCCTCGGCGTCGAACTGGCCCTCACCGCCGGCGACGGCATCTAGTTTTCCGCTTAGCCACTCGCCTGCTCCACGGCGTCTGCGATCGCGTGCCCGACCTCCGCAGTTGTCGCCGTGCCACCGAGATCGCGAGTGCGCGGGCCCCGTTGCACGACCGTTTCGATCGCGCGCACGACCGAAGCGGCGGCCTCCGGTTGGCCGAGGTGATCGAGCATCATGGCGCCGGACCAGATTTGGCCGATGGGATTGGCGATACCTTTTCCGGCGATGTCCGGCGCCGAGCCATGCACGGGCTCAAACATCGAAGGAAAATTTCGCTCAGGATTCAGGTTGGCCGAAGGCGCGATCGCGATCGTGCCGGTGCACGCCGGGCCGAGGTCGGACAGGATGTCACCGAAGAGGTTCGAGCCGACGACCACATCGAACCAGTCGGGGTGCTGCACAAAATGCGCGGTGAGAATGTCGATGTGATATTGATCCGTGCGCACGTCGGGATACTCCGCGGCCATCGCCTTGAAGCGCTCGTCCCAAAACGGCATGGTCACCGTGATGCCGTTGGATTTTGTGGCCGACGTGAGGTGTTTCTTCGGCCGGCTGCGCGCCAGCTCAAACGCGTAGCGGAGAATCCGGTCGACGCCGTGGCGCGTGAACACGACCTGCTGCATTGCGATCTCATTGTCGCTGCCGGTGTAGAGGCGGCCGCCGATGTCGGTGTATTCGCCTTCGTTGTTTTCGCGGACGACGTAGAAATCGATGTCGCCCGGGTTGCGGTTCCGCAGCGGCGACTCGATGCCGGGCATAAGTCGCACCGGCCGCACATTGGCATACTGGCGAAACTCGCGACGGATCGGAATCAGCAGGCCCCAGAGCGAGACGTGATCGGGCACTCCGGGAAATCCCACCGCTCCCAAATAAATCGCGTCGTGATGGCGAATCTGCGCGAGGCCGTCCTTGGGCATCATGCGTCCGGTCTCCTGATAGTAGGCGCAGCTCCAAGGCAGGTGATCCCACGTGAGGCTGAAGCCGTGCTTCTTCGCGGCGGCTTCGAGCACAAGCATGCCCGGAGGGACAACTTCTTGGCCAATGCCGTCGCCAGGGATGGTCGCAATGCGGTAATTTTTCATAGGAGAACTGGTGCGCGATCGGTGAACGGATTCGGTTCGCCGGTCGCACATTCACTCTAGCGAAACCGCGCCGGGTCCGCCATCAGTAGAATCGCCTAAATCACCGCAGGCGCTCCCCCTCCGCCTCAGTAAAGCAACCGCGCCAACTCTGTCCGGCTCGTGACGCCCAATTTGCGGTAGATCGCGTTGAGCTGAAAATCGACGGTCCGCGGGGATTTTCCGAGCTGGCGGGCGACGTCGTGGTTGCGCAGGCCCTCCGCGACGAGCAACGCCACGCGGCGTTCACTCGGGGTGAGACCCTGCAAATGATGAATCGCCTCGGCCTTCAGCTGCGGATTCGCGCCGTCGAGATTGCGCTCGCTCGCCAGCGTTACCCAGAAACCGGGGCGCACGAGCGAGCCTTTGAAGGGTTGGCTCACATCGACCTTGGCCCCGAGGCCACCGATCTCGCGGTGCTCCACGCGGGCGCTCTCCAACCCGACGGCGGAACCGCCATGCGCGGCGCGGTCCCAGATCTCCGCGAGCCGGGCGCAGGCTGCGGCAATCGGCTCCGGCAACCGGAAGCAACGGCGCGTATTCATCACGCGAGCTTCCTCGTAACCGAAGTTCCATGCGGCGCACAGATCGAAGGCTTCTTGCGTCGCGAACTGGAGCGCGCGATCCGGGCCCAAGAACATCACGGGGAGAGGAAGCCCCGAGATAAAACGCTCCATGCACAGGCGGCGTCCACGTTCACCCTCAAAGGCGCGCAGCCGGCGCAGCCCGGCGTCGATCACCGGATGCAGCGACGCCAGAAATTCCCGTTCTTCCGGCAAAAACTCTCCTTGTTCCGCGCTGCGCCGAATGCTCAGCACCGCCTCCGGGTGCGCCCCATCCCAAAAGGCGAGATGCACAAACTCGTCCCAACCGCGAAAGTGCCGCTCGCGTTCGACCCGCCGTTGCCGGGCCCGGGGATCTTCCTGCAAGATCTCGGTGTAAGTATACATCTTCACGTGCGGATGAGCGGCGAGAAACGGCCGCGCGATACTCAGGCTCGTCAGGGGTTGGTTACCGCTGTCCTGCCCGTGAGCCACGAAGTGCCGCCCCTCCTGCGGTTCAAAATCGACGATGCCCAGCATCAGACTACACGAGTGATGCGGCAGGACGCTCTGGAGCAGTTGTAAGTTGGCGCGCCAAAAACTCTCGAGGTCGAGCGCGCTCTGCAAATCTAACATCGGTCGCGCGGCACCCCGCCGATTGGAAGGGATGCTGGGTGCGGGGGCTGCGGGGCGCTTACGTGGAACCGGCATGGGGCTAATGAAATTGGTTGGGTTTACCGCTGGGTCGCAAGGCAATGCTCGGATCGAAGCCCATCCCGCCCGGCCGCCCGCTCCCCCGATTGAGGCCACTTCAGGTGATTCTACCAATGGCGCCACGCCCACATTGTCTCTAATGTATTCCAACTCAATCAAGCAGTCGATCGGGCGCATTCAGCAGCGGACCGCGTCCTTTTTTCCGAGCAAGCAACCAACCCTGCCCACGACCCAAAAAACCATCATGATCTCAAAACCCTCCTCAAGAACTCTCGCCGTAACGGCGGCAGTGGCGATTTTCGTCACGACTCTCGCCGCCCAAACTGCCCCCGCGCCCTCCGCTGCCGCCAAACCCCAAGAGACCATCAAGCTGGAGGCGTTCAGTGTCACGGGCTCCAATATCAAACGGATTGAACAAGAGAAGAGTCTGCCGATGACGACGGTCACAACGGAGCAGCTCGAAATCTACGACCCAGGCCAGCCTTCGGACCTGCTCGCCGCGCTGCCCATGGCCGCGGGCCTGCCGGGTAACGAGGCGGCGCTCGCGACCCAAAATGCGCGCGGCGACAACGCCAACATCTCGTTCCGCGGACTCTCGTCGGGCAACACCCTCATCTTGCTCAATGGCCGTCGCATCGCCCCCCATCCCATCTCCTGGAATGAGCAGGGCGTGCCGGCGTTATCGGTCAACGTGAACCAACTCCCGAACCGCGGCATCGAGCGCGTGGACGTGCTGCGCGACGGCGCCTCGTCGATCTACGGGGCCGATGCGGTCGCCGGCGTGGTGAACTACGTCATGCACCGCCGCTTCCGCGGCACGGAATTGTCCCTGCGCTACGGGATCACCGAGTATGGCGACGGGGAAGAGTATCGCGCCTCGCTCACGCATGGTCTCGATTTTGCCAACAAAAAGGGCCGGCTGGTCTTCACGGCGGATCACTACGATCGCAAAGGTACCTTCCTCCGCGATCGCTCGTTTGCCAGCGACGGCGATCAAGTCGCCCGCGCACCGGCCCCGTGGAATGTCTATACTGACACGGCGTTCAACAAGCGCACGACCACGAGCGCCTACGGTCAGTTCAATACCGTCGTCACCAACGGTCGCGATCCGTTTGGCGCGTTTCTAACGACCAACCGACGGCCGACCGGAATTCCTACGACATTTTTCACCGCGACCGGCGGATTTTTTCTGGTGCCAACTACCGGCACCGGCCAACCGGGAATAGCCACCGCCGCTCCGGGCCGAGCCGCCACCGGACCCGGCAAAGAATACTATTGGAACCTGAATAACGCCCGCTCGCTGCAGCCCCAATCCACCAGAAACAACTTTTTTGCCGGCGGCGAATACGACCTCGGCCGAAAAATTACGGTCTTCGCCGACTTCAACTACTATGGCGCCAGCTCACTCGTCCTGCGCGACCCCGACATCTATCAGAGCAGCGTCAATGGCCCCTTGGTCATCCCGACCGCGAATCCTTACAACCCGTTCGGCGAACGTTTCTGGCATCCCACCGGCGCGCCCAACTCCGACGGATCCGCGCGTCTCACCGGCACCCCGTCGGCCGTCAACGTCGTCAACCACCGCTTTTGGGACTTCGGTTCACGCGAGGACAAGGTCACGAACTCCGCCTACCGCGGCCTGCTGGGCCTGCGCGGGCGCTTTGGCGACACCTGGTCCTGGGAAACGGCCGTCATGCAGGCCCAGGGTCGCGCCAATGAGAACGAGCCGATCCAGCGCACTAGCCTTTCGCAGGCCGCCGCATTGCAGACCGACCCGGCCCGCGCTCTCAACGCGTTCGGCCGCAGCTACGCCGTCCAAAATGGCGCGCTTGTCGACACCGGCCCCTTCCGCAATTCCGAGGCCGTGAAACAATCCACCTACGGCGTGTTCGAGCGCGACGGCTGGACCCGCCTGCGCAGTGTCGACTTCAACGTGAGCGGCGAGATCGGGTCGTTGTGGGGCGGCAACCGCATCAGCCTCGCCCTCGGCGGCGAATACCGCCGCGAAGATTTCAGCGACATCCGCGCCCCTTTTGCAGGTCTCAATCCGGCGAGCTCGGGCTTGGATCCCACGCGCTCCGACATCGTCAGCGCTTCTTCCGTACCCGACACGTTCGCCAATCGCGCAGCGATTTCCGGCTACGCCGAAGCCCTGTTCCCCCTTGTGGGCCGCAACTTCAAACTGCCGCTCGTTCAGTCGTTTGAGTTGAGCGCCGCCGTGCGTTCGGAACACTACAGCGATTTCGGCAACACGGTGAGTCCGAAGTTCGGTCTCACTTGGAAACCCGCCGAATGGATCATGGTGCGGGCGTCACACAGTCAGGGATTCCGCCCGCCTTCGCTCCCGGCGCTTTATCGCGGCAGCTTCATCGGCACCACGTTGAACAGCCAGGACACCTATCGCTCCACCGTCACCCAATTGCTCACCGATCAAGGGCTGAACCGTATCAACCGCGTCGCGGGTAACCCGAATCTGCAGCCCGAGAAATCAACCGGAATTTCCACCGGTATCGTCATCGACGTGCCGGGAGTGCGCGGCCTCTCGCTCACCGTCGACTACTATGAGATCCGCCACAAAGACATCATGGGCTCGAGCGGCACCATCAACGATGACCGCGACGCACTCGTCGCCGCCACTCAGGCCGCGCTCGCCGCCGGGCAGGCCATCAACGCCGTCGATCTTGGCTCGGGCACGGCCCGCTACCAAGGCGACGGATCCGTCGTGCGCCTGCCCGTGACCCAGGAGGACCGCACCTTCTTCGCCGCCTATAACGCCACCCGCGCGCCCAGCGCGCAGCGCGCCGTCGTCGGGTCAATCGATTTCCTCCGCACGACGTATTTCAACAAGTCAGAACAATTCGTGAACGGCTTCGACTTCGGGCTAAACTACCGCCTCCGCCCGCTTTCGCTCGGCAACTTTACCATCGAGACCAACTGGACGAAATTGAACGCGTTCTACATCTACACGGCGAGCGGCGCGGCCCGCACCGAGCTCATGGAGACCAACCTCGCTGCCACCTCGGGCGCCTCACCCGTGTGGCGCGGAAATGTGCAACTCAACTGGCGCCGCGGCCAGTGGAGTGCGGGCTTGGGCATGTTTTACACCGGCAGCTTCACCCTGGCCGGCGTCACCACGAGTCAGGCCACCTACGAAGCGCTCGGCCGCCCCTCCTGCATTCGCCCAGTATTCACCAACGGCAGCACCCTCTATCGCATGGTCCATCGCGACACGCAGACCTACAACGCGTTCCTCTCCTACCGTCTCCGGAAAACCGATACCCGCAGCTGGCTGCGGGATACCAGTGTGCGTGTCGGCGTGAACAACCTCTTCAACACCGAGCCCCCGCTCTCCGACGACAACAACACCTACGAGACCGCGCTCTTCAATACGATGGCCAAGGGCCGCAGCTACTCGTTGACGCTGACGAAGAAATTCTGATTTAGCTTTCTTCCAGCCTTCCTTCATGAACCACCCTCCGCTCGGCAGACTAGGTCGAATCATTTACGTCTGCGCGCCCCGCGCGCTGCTGCTGCCCGTCTTGGCCTCGGCCCTGCTCGCCCAACCGCAACCCGCCGGCCCGAAGCCTCCCGTCGTCGCGCCGGCCGCCGCTCCGGCCCTCAAGCCGATGGGCACCGTTCTGTTCATCGGAAACAGCTTTCTCTTCGGCTCCGGCTCAGCCGTGCGGTTTCACCGCGCGCACACTGTCACCGATCTGAACGGCGGCGGCGTCGGCGGCGTCCCGGCGGTGTTTAAGACCTTCGCCACTCAGGCCGGTCTCGATTTCAACGTCAGTCTCGAGACGGTTGGCGGCTCCGGCCTCGATCTTCACCTCGCGCAAAAAATCCACCTGATCGGCCGCGCCTGGGACCGCGTAGTGATGCAGAGCCAAAGCCTGCTCAACACCGCTCAGCCCGGCAACCCCGACCTCCTCATCCGCTCGGCCAAACAACTCGCCGAGTTGCTCCACAGCAAGAACCCGGCGGTCGATATTCGCCTGATCTCCACCTGGTCGCGCGCCGATCAGGTTTACCCGGCGAAAGGCCACTGGCACGGCCAGCCCATCGGGCAGATGGCCAAAGACGTTCGCGCCGCCTACGACCAAGCCGCGGCCTCCACGCCGGTTATCCGCGGCGTGATCCCCGTGGGTGAAGCCTGGAATCGCGCGATGGCGACCGGTGTCGCCGATCCGAATCCCTACGACGGGGTGGCGTTCGGCCAAGTCGACCTCTGGGCTCACGACCAGTGGCACGCGAGCGCCCACGGCTACTATCTGGAGGCGCTCGTGATCTTCGGCGATCTCACCGGCCTCGACCCCCGCTCCCTCGGCAAAGATGAGCGCTCGGCTCTCGAGCTCGGTCTCTCCCCGGCGCAAAAGACCGCTTTGCAACAGGTCGCATTCGACGAATTGATGGCGCAGAATCCAAAACGGAAGCTGGACTCGTTCACCCCGGTCAGTCTCGGAAAAAACGGCTGAGCCCGCTTTTCGCCGCGCGACCAAATCTGCAAAACAATCTGGGGCACCCCACCCCCACCTCGCCACAGCCGCCAAAGCCGCCGAGCGATGGGCACGCAACCCTCCCGCCTCGTCGGCTGATTTCTCCTCGCCTCGGCCGCCGTCAGCATGCGGCTCAACGTCCTGCTCGTGCCCACCATCATCGGCCTCGTGCTCCGGCTGGGCCGCTTCGTCTTCGGCATCGAACCAGGCGTGATCCCGAAGTGGGTGCGCTAACCACCGCCGCCGAGTCCCAGCTTCGTCCGCGCGCCCCCGCCCGTCCGCGCTTGGCTTCATCCTCCGCCCCGTTGCCGTTGCTTGGTCCCTGACGGCCGGAGGATTCACTGCTTGCGGTCCGCGCACGCTCCGGTGTTCTGAAAGGAATCAACCCGGACGCACGTCCACCCACTCGCATCTTCACCATGCCCTATCTCACGACTATTTTGCAGCTAATTGTGGCCTTGGGAATTCTGAACGTATGGCTGGTTCGCTCCGGCCAAGCGACGGCGTATCGCGGCGGTTCGGCCAAGACTCTCCGGGAGGAGTTTGCCGCTTACGGCCTGCCCTTTTGGTTTATGTGGGTCGTTGGCGTGCTCAAGGTGGGGCTGGCGCTTACCCTCTTGGCTGCACTGTGGGTTCACTCCTTGGCGCAACCCGCAGCCATGGCCTTGGGAGCGCTGATGCTGGGGGCATTGGCTGTGCACCTTAAAGTCAAAGACCCGATCAAGAAAGCGCTACCGGCCACGGCGGTACTGGCGATGTGCCTCGGCATCGCGCTGCTGTAGCCGGCCGGTGGGTCAGAATGCGGCGAAACCCAAGTAGGCGTTCAGCGCCAGATAGAGCAGAGCGGGGGTCGTCTGGGTCAGAGAATCTTTGATTCCGATCCTGACGCCGACCGCAACCAGCATCATAACGGCAAGTCCGACCGCGGCCGCGCGCCCGGCCCAAGGCAGACTCAAGCCCGCCACCAAACCGATCGCTCCCACCAATTGCAGAGCGCCGACCAGCGGACGCTGGGAACCCAATCGGTAGCGCTCGAACTCCCTTTTAAAGTGGGCCGAAAGAAAGCAGGCCGAGCCATAAACCAGAAAAGAAAGGGCAGAAAATAAGATCAGCGCGACGTTCACTTAGGTGATGATAGATTATCCACCGGCCTGCGCATACCAAATTCACGCAGCGGTTCCGCTTCGGTAATGTGTCACCGGAGCGCGCTCTGCGACGGCTGTCCGTTTGCCGTCTAATAATTCGTTGCCCCGTTTTGGTTATTATTAAATCTCGACGGTATGCCGCGCCCGAGAAAGATCTCGCAGACCCATCTGGCCGAACAGCTCGGCATCTCCCAAGCGCTGGTCTCCCTCGCCCTCAACGGTCGCAGCGCGGGCATAAACCCTGACACCTACAAACGCATCTGGGACCACGCCGTCCGCGCCGGCTACTTGCCGAAGGGCATGAGGGTCGACTCCTCGCCGGATTCCTCCCGGGTCAAACAGATCGGCTTCATTCTGCGTGCGCCGCTGCGGCTCTACATTCCGAGCACTTACTTCGGCCACGTCCAACACGGCTTGCACCACGGCCTCGAAGCCCGGGGGTATCGCTCCGTCTTTCTCGGCGCCGAAGATGAACTCACGCCCGCCAAACTCGGCCAGATTTTGCACCCCAGTCATGAAATCGACGGCGTCGTTGTCCTCGGCGAAGTGGCCCTTCCGTTCATGTCCGAACTCACCCGGCTCACGCGTCGCGTGGTCGCCGTCTCGGCCCACTACCGCGGGCTCTGTCACTCGGTTTTGGGCAACGAGCCCCAAGCCTTGACCGAGGTCGTCCGCCACCTTCACGGCCTCGGCCACCGCCGGATCGGCTGGCTCGGCGGCAACGCTGCCCTCGGGCGGCACGACGCCCGCCTGCTCGCGCTCAAAAACGCCCTCCACGCGCACGACCTGAGCCTCGATCCGCGCTACACCACCGTCGTCGCCGAGGCCGACCGCGCTGAGGGCGGCGAAGCCATTCATGCGCTACTCCCCCACGCCAAGCGCCGCGATTTCCCCACCGCCTTCGTCACCTACAACACCCCAATAGCCTACGGCGCCGTGCTCGCCCTTCAACGCGAGGGCTGGAACGTCCCGGCCGATCTCAGTCTCGCTTCCGCCGACGTCTCCCGCCTGAGCATCGAGGGCGCACTCCGCATCACCGGCGCCGGGACCAGCCCCGACAAACTCGGCGAGACCGCCGCCCGTCTCGTCCTTGGGGAAAATATGCCCGACGAGGGCTTCACCGATCTGATTCTGCCCGGCCCCCTCGTCATCGGCAACTCCACCGGCCCCGCCCGCAAGTAGGACCGGGTCTCTGACCCGCCCTTTGCCCACTGCGCGCTCGTTTCCAACTTGGAATTTCATAATTATAATTATTTGGTTTCTTGAACGGCTATTTTTTCCCGACGCCCCGCCCATGACATCCTACGACTACGCCGTCCTCGTTTTCTACTTCGTCTACATGCTGGCGATCAGTTGGGTCTTCCGGAAATTCGTGACCAACGTCTCCGAGTATTTTCGCGGCGGCGGCAAAGCCCTGTGGTGGATGGTCGGCGGCTCCGCCTTCATGGTCGCTTTCAGCGCGTGGACGTTTACCGGCGCTTCCAGCAAAGCCTACAGCGACGGCTGGCCGATCATCGTCATCTACATCGGCAATTCGTTGGGCTTTCTCGTCAACGCCTACCACTTCGGCCCGCGCTTCCGCCAGCTCCGGGTGGTCACGAGCATCCAGGCCATCCGCACCCGTTTCGGCGCCGCCAGCGAACAGGTGTTCACTTGGCTTCAAGTGCCCTTCGGCCTCCTTCAGGCCGGCATCTGGCTCAACTCCCTCGGCGTCTTCTTCGCCGCCGTCTTCGGTCTGGATATCAGTCTCACCATCATGGCCACCGGCATCGTCGTGCTTATCATGGCTCTCATCGGCGGCAGTTGGGCCGTCCTCGCCAGCGACTTCATCCAAGTCCTCATCCTCATGCCGGTCTGTCTCGCCGTCACCGTGCTCGCGCTGCTGAAAGTCGGTGGGCTCAGCGGCTTCGTCGCCCAGCTACCCGCCGGCCATCTCGATCTCAACCAAGTGTTCACTCAGGAATTCCTTTGGCTGTGGTGCCTCGCGATGATCCTCAAGCAGCTCTTTTCGACCAATAATCTCAACGACGCCAACCGCTACCTCTGCGTCAAAGACGGCCGCCACGCCCGTTGGGCCGGTTTCCTCGGCGCCGGCCTTTTTATTCTCGGTATCGTCATCTGGTTTATCCCGCCGATGGTCGCCCGCATTCTTTACCCCGATCTCGCCGCCGTCTTCCCCAATTTGAAAAACCCCGAGGAAGCCGCTTTCATTGCCGTTGCCCGCGATGTCATGCCCGTCGGCATGATGGGCCTTCTCGTCAGCGGAATCTTCGCCGCGACGATGTCGTCGATGGACTCCGGCCTGAACAAAAACGCCGGTTACTTCATCAAGAATTTTTACCAACCGATCATCAAGCCCAACGCCCCCGACGCCCACCTGCTCCGCGTCAGCAAAATCGCCACCGCCGTGCTCGGCATCATGGTGATCCTCGTCGGCCTGAAACTCAGCGAGCTCCGGGGCATGGATCTTTTCACCATGACGCAGCGCCTGAGCATTCTCATCGGCACGCCCATTCTCGTTCCGCTCGTGCTCGGCATCATCGTGCGCCGCACGCCGCCGTGGTCGGCATGGAGCACTGTCCTCGTCGGCTTCGCGGGCTCGCTCTTGATCAGCCGCTTTCTCACGCCGGAATGGGCCGCGCCCCTGTTCGGCTACAGCGGCCCGCTGGACAACACCGCCAAAGAATACTGGCGCCAGGGCATCGAGCTCTTCGGCAACATCGCCGTCGGCTCCGCTTGGTTCCTCGGCACCATGCTCTGCTGGCAGGGCACCACCGCCGAGCACAAGGCCAACGTCGCCGAGTTCTTCACCCGCTTCAACCAGCCGGTTGACTTCGCCAAAGAAGAAGGCGCCGGCAACGACGCTCAGCAATCCGCCGCCGTCGGCTGGCTCTGCATCGCCTACGGCGGCTTCGTGCTCCTGCTCGCGCTCATTCCGAATCCGCTCATCGGCCGCCTCGCCTTCGTCGGCTGCGGCGCCCTCGTCGTCGGCGTCGGCGCCCTGCTTTTGTTCACCGCGCGTCGGACCGGAAACCCAGCATGAGCTCATCGCAGGCTCCACTCCTCCGGCTCCCGCCGAACCGCGTTTGGCGCACTTACCTCGGCGGCCGCGAATTGGACCGGCTTTCCGGCGCCTCCGCGCCCGCCGACACCCATTTCCCCGAGGACTGGATCGCCTCCACCACCCGCGCGGTCAATCCCCCCGACGCCACCCGCCACGCCTCCGCTCCGGACTCTCCGCTCCCAGCGCTCAACTCTCACCTTCCCCTCCCCGAGGGTCTCTCCCCCGTTCTCCTCGGCTCCGATCCGACTCCCCGTAACTTCGCCGATCTCCTCGCGGCCGATCCCGTCCCCTACCTCGGCGCCGCGCACGTCGCCCGCTACGGCGCGTCGCCCCAACTCCTCGTCAAGTTCCTCGACCCGTCGATCCGCCTCCACTTTCAAGTCCATCCCACCGCCGCGTTCGCCCAAAAATTTCTCAACGCGCCGTCCGGAAAAACCGAGGCCTACCACATCCTCGCGATCCGCGACGATCTCCCGCACCCACCCTTTCTCTACCTCGGTTTCCAACGCCCGCCCACGCGCGACCAACTGCGCCGCCTGATCGAGGCCCAGGACATCGCCGGCCTCGAGGCCTGCTTCGACAAAATCCCCGTCCATGTCGGCGACACCTTCATCGTGCCCGGCGGCGTGCCCCACGCCCTCGGTCCCGGCCTGCTGCTCGCCGAGATCATGGAGCCCAGCGATCTCGTCGTGCGCTTCGAGTTCGAACGCGGCGGCTACACGCTCCCGGAAAGTGCGCGCTTCATGAACCGCGGCCTCGAGTTCTGCCTCGATGTATTCGACCTCGAGCCGTGGCCGGCAACCCGCGTCCTCACCGAAGCCTTTTGCCCGCCCCGTCGCGCCCGCGCCCTCGGCCCCGATTCCCACCAAGACACCCTCATCGGCCGCGAGCGCACCCCCTGCTTCCGCATCCGCAAGAGTCACCTCCGCGGTCCGGTCTCGCGCCACGATTCGGAGTGCTTCGTCGGCATCGTCACCGCCGGCTCTGGCTCCCTCACCGTCGGCGGCGAGACTCATCCCCTCCGTCCCTTCGACAAATTTTTCGTCCCCGCCGCCCTCGGGCCTTGGCAACTTAACCCCTCGCCCACCCTCGACCTCCTCGAGTGCCTGCCGCCCGCCCCCTAAACCCATCGCCCCTCGCCCCTCGCCCATCGCCCATCTCCGATGCCCGACCGCTCTCTCCTCGCCGTCCTCACGCCTTACGAGGCCGAGCACTTTCTTCCCGCTCCGCTGCTCGCCGAACTCCGCGCCCTCTTCCCCGGCTTCCGCCTGCTCGATCCCACCGGTCTGAGTCCTGCCGCCTTCGCCGCGGAACTCGCCGCCACCGATCCCTCAATCCTGCTCGCCTGCTGGAAGACACCCCTGCTCCCGGCCGTGCTCCCGACCCGCCTCCGCTACGTCTGCTACCTCACCGGCTCGATCAAGACCCTCGTCACCCGCGCCCACCTCGAGCAGGGCCTGCTCCTCACCAATTGGGGCAGTGCGATCAGCCGCGTCGTCGCCGAGTGCGCCCTCCTCCACACCCTCACCTGCCTGCGCCGCGCCACGCAATGGACGTTCGTCATGCACCAAAAGGGCGCGTGGAAAAACGGCCCGACCGACGCCCTTTCCCTATTTGACCGCCGCGTCGGCATCCACGGCTTCGGCCCGGTCGCCCGCGAATTCGTCCGCCTGATCCGTCCGTTCAATTGCGCGGTCACCGTCTTCGCGCCCGACGTCGACGCGGTCCACGAACGCGAGTTCGGCCTGCGCCGTGCGCCGTCGCTCGAAGCGCTCTTCGCCGGCAGCGATGTGCTCGTTGAACTTGCCCCGCTCATTCCCGCCACCGCCGGCCTGATCGGTGAAGAACTTCTCCGCCTGCTCCCGCCCGGCGCCGCCTTCGTCAACGTCGGCCGCGGCGCCGTCGTCGACGAAGCCGCGCTCATCCGCGTCGCGCGCGAGGGCAAAATCCAATTCGGGCTTGATGT
>CAMBRG010000054.1 GCA_945869845.1 Opitutus sp. GAS368
GGCATCGCCGAAGCCCGCGGGCTGGGCGGTTTCCCCATCGGCGGCCAATGGCTCGTCTGCGACGATCCCAAGATCGTCGCCCGCCACCACGCCAAAGTCTACGGGCAAAACCTCGACACCGCGCCCACGATGGCCGTGCCCCATCTCGATTCCCGCCTGCTCGACGGCAAAAAAACTCTGCTCTTCGGCCCGTTCGCCGCGTGGACCACGAAGTTTCTCCACCGCCAAGGCAGCGTGTTCGACCTGCCCGGCTCCGTGAAACCCCACAATCTCGCCACCCTCCTCAAAATCGGCGCGAGCAATCTCGGCCTCGTGCGCTACCTCGTGCAACAGGGCACCCAGAGCATGGCCGACCGCATGAAGGTCCTCCACATCTTCTATCCGACCGCCAAGGCCTCCGACTGGAAACTCATCGACGCCGGCATCCGCGTGCAGGCGATTAAAAAAACCGACGGCGAGGCCGGCATCGTCCACTACGGCACCGAGGTCATCACCAATCCCGAACGCACGATCTCGGCCCTCCTCGGCGCGTCACCCGGCGCTTCGGTCTGCGTCCACATCGTACTCGACGTCATCAAGCAGTGTTTCCCCGAACTCGTCTCGTCCCCCGACGGCCGCGCGCGCCTGAAAGAAATGATCCCCACCCACGACGTGGACATCAAACTCCCCGAACACGCCGCCTTCTTCAAAACCCACAGCGACCGCGCCGAAAAAACCCTCGGGCTCCTCTAATTTTTCCGACCACGGAACCCACGAAATACCCGGAAAAAAATCCCCTCCGAATTCCGTGTCTTCCGTAGATTCCGCGGGCCCTTTCCGAATCCTCACCATGTCTTCCACGATCTACACCGCCGCCGTCGATTTCGGCGCCACCAGTGGCCGGGTTATCCTCGGCTCTTGGTCGAAAAATAAACTCACGCTCAACGAGGTTCACCGCTTCCCCAACACCTTCCGCACCCTCGCGGGCCACGACTACTGGGACCTCGGCACGCTCTGGCACGAGGCCCAAACCGGCCTGCGCAAAGCCGTCGCCGCCCTCCCCCGCGGCGCGAAACTCGCCTCTGTCGGCGTCGATGTGTGGGGCGTCGATTTCGCCCTCGTCACTGACGCCGGTCGTCTTGTCTTCCCCGTCCACGCCTACCGCGACGCCCGCTCGCAGCCCGGCCTCAAGCGCCTCGCCAACACCCGCGCCGCCCTCGCCCGCGTCTACGCCGCCACCGGCATCCCCAACGTTTTCTACAACTCCTCGCTCCACCTCGAAGAAACCGTCGCCTCCTGTCCCGCGATCACCGACCTCGCGACCCGCTGCCTCTTTCTGCCCGACTACTTTAATTTTCTTCTCTCCGGCCGCATGGAGAACGAACTCACCGTCGCCAGCACGAGCCAGCTCCTCGATGTCCACTCCACCGATTGGTCGCCCGCCGCGCTGAAGCACTTTCGCCTTCCGCCCCAGTGGTTCTCCAAGCCGATTAAATCCGGCACCCGCCTCGGCGCGGTGAAAAACTTCCCCGAGCTCGCCGGCGTGCAAGTCGTCGCCGTCCCCGGCCACGACACCGCCGCCGCTTACGATGCGATGCCCGCGTCGCCCGACGGGACCGATCTCTTCCTCAGCTCCGGCACGTGGTCCCTCGTCGGTTTCGAAAGCGATCAACCCATCCTCGGCGCCGAAGCTCTCGCCGCCCGTATCTCCAACGAACGCATCGGCGACGGCCGCTACCGGCCCCTCACCAACGTCATCGGCCTCTGGCTGCTCGAAGGCACGATGAAGGATTTCGCCTCGCGCCCGTCCGACGACAAAGCGTGGGCCGCCCTCATCGCCGCCGCCGAAAAACTTCCCGCGCCCGCCGCCTTGCTCGACGTCACCGACCCCGCGTTCACCAATCCCGCTTCGATGAAGGCCGCGATCGACGCGCAACTGAAACGCCGAAAACTCCCCGCGCCGAAAACCCTCGCCGCCTACACCCGCCTGATCTGCGACTCCCTCGGCCGCGGCCACGCCGACGCCATGCGCGCCTTCGAAAAAATGGGCGGCAAGAAATTTAAGCGCATCCTCATCGTCGGCGGCGGCTCAAAAAACCGCCTGCTCTGCCAAGCCACCGCCGACGACGCCGGCCTGCCGGTCGTGTCCTTCGCCCTCGAAGGCACCGCCGTCGGCAACCTCGCGAGCCAGCTCATCGCGCTCAAAGCCGTCAAAGATCTCCCCACCTTCCGCCGCCACCTCGCCGCGAATCTCAAGCAGACGGTTTACACCCCACACCTCTAAACCTGGAACGGGCACCGTGCCCACATTCCATGCCGACGCCCAGATTGCCGCTTTGGCCGCGGACACTAGGGCACAGCGATTCACCGCGCCGAGATTTTTGCCTCACGGCACGTCGTAGAGTTCGACGAGCACCACTCCACCGAACCCGGCCGGTCCGCGCACTTGCACGCTGTAACTGCCGGGCGCGAGTGAGACCAGCAGCGCCGCATCTTTGCTTCCAGCCGGCAGCGTAAAGGCGCCAACCCTCGCGACGACCGGCCCGATTTCAGCCGTCCAATTGTCATTTTCGTAAATTTTCCCCGAGGCGCCAAACACTTCAATCCGTGGATCACTGAGAACGCCGCCGAGGCCGAACTCGGTGAGCGTCGGTCCAACGGCGCGAATCAGCACGAGGCGATTCCCGGTACCGCTGAGCACAAAGCCCGCGATCAATACGTCGTCCGCGGCGAGGAGCGTGCGTGCGGCAAGACTCGACAGCCCAAGATTCCGGTTGGCGGTGGCCGCATCGTAAACCTCGATCAGCCCTACGCCCGTGTCCGCGCTGTTGATCTGCGCGGAGTAGCTGGCCGCGCCAACGCTGGCGAGAAGCGCGGCATCTTTCGTCGCGGCAGCGAGCGCAAACGCCCCGACCAACTGCGAGGCCGCCAACAGCGCGGGTGCGTTGCCCCAGTTGTCGTTCTCGGCCAAGACCGCGGTTCCCTGCTGAAACTTCAGGCTCGGATCGGCGAGCGCGCCGGACACTCCGAATTCGGCCAGGGTCGGGCCAATGCCGCGGATGAGCACGTCTTTCGTGCCCGAGCCGGAGAGCCCAAAACCGGCGATGAGGGTCTGCTCTCCCGCGCCGGCAAAGGAACGCACGGCGAGACTGACCAGACGCGTGCTCGAACCGGCGGGAGACGCGGTCACGAGGCCCGCAGGTGAGCTCGTATCCGTCGAGACGGGCGGGGTCCAGCCGCCCAGAACGTTGGCCGGGAGGCAGTAAAATTCAGCTTCAGCCTCGGTCATCTGGCGCGAGCCCGCCGCCCGCTGGCTGGTGTCGATCATGCCCCCGGTGAGATTCTTGCTGCGATATTCAAGAAAGCGCAGACCGGCCGTGCCGCCGGTGCCAGTGACGAGCCAGCCGGCCGCGGTAATGTGCGGGCCGAGCACGCAATCGAGTAACACCACCTCGCAGTTGGGAAATGAAGTGGTGTCGGTGCGCGCGAGCACGTGGTTGGTCGCGCCGTCGGCGGCGGTCACCGCGCACTCGACGAAAATGAACCCGTATCTGCCGGCCGTGCTGCGGGACTGGACGTTGTAGCCGCGGCGCAGCGCGCGCGTTTCACAGCGGTAGAAATAGGCGACCCCGCTGCCCCAGATGAAGTCGACGTCACCCTCGATATAACAGTTGGAGAAATAAACCGCGCCGTTGATCAGCAAGGTATCCTGATAGCTGGAGAAGTCGCAGTTGCTCACAAAGCAGCGCGTGCTGTTCGTACGCAATGCCTCGGCTTGGGAACCGCCGATGGGCGTGCTGTTGCGGAGGGTAAGGCGTTCGAGCGTGAAGTCGTTTGAGTCGATCCCGACCATGGCGCGATTGTTGCCGGAGTTGAAATTGGCGTTATTGGCGTAGGTGATGACCGTCTGGCGGCGGTCTTCGCCGCGCAGCGTGACGAACGGGCGGTTCCGCAGGAGAAGAATCTCGTGGTAAGTGCCGTTGCGGAGATTGATGAGGACTGGCTTCGAGTTATTCACCGGCACGAAGTCGAACGCGCCTTGCACGCTGGCGAAATCACCCGTGCCATCGGCGGCGACCGTGAGACTGCTCGTGCCGGCGGCGGGCCCGACGGACTTTGTTGAAAAACTCCAAGTTCCCGCACCGATTCCGGCAAAGGCCCCGCCGGATGCGTCGCGCAAAGCCCCACCCTCAACCGTCACACGATACGTCTGACCGTAGGCGAGCACCGCGGTGCGCAGCGTGATGATTGCGGTATTCCCGACGACGATCACCGGTCGGTAATTGTAAACCGTGCCGCCGATCGTGCGCGTCTGCGTGGCGGACAAGAGATCGATCATATCTACGACGGTGCCGCCGGAGTTGGTCACCACAATCCGACCGGACGTGCCGACGGTGGGCACCGCGTCGAAAATCACCCGGAGCGGTGTGTCGATGCAGACGCCGGTGGTGGCGTTGGCGGGAAACAGCGAGTTTACGCCGAGCGCGGCGTGCAGGCTCGGCGAACCAAGACAAACGAGAGTGGCGCACAGCAGGAGCCGGCGGAAGAAGCGGTCAGCAAACATCGGGGTAAGAGGGTGTGTCGAGTCAGCGTCGACGTCGCACTCGGGTCAAGAGACCGGCCTTGGGAACGCAAAAAAGGGCGGGTCAGAGACCCGCCCTACGCTCCTATCCGCGTCACCTCAACAAATCACCGCAGGAACGCTTCGTGCAGGCCGCCGTCGACCGTCACGATCTGGCCGGTGGTCTTGCTGAGGCGCTGAGAGACGAGGAGGAAATACGCCTCAGCTTGGTCGGCGGGCGTGATGGGCGCCTTGGTGAGCGTGCGGTCGGCGTAGAATTGCGCCAACTTGCGCACGAGGGAGTCGGTCGCCTCGTCGTCGGTGTAAGGAATGTTGTATTTCGCGAGCGAGCCGATGACGCGGTCGCGCGGGAACATCGCCGAGCCCTGCACCACGGTCGCGGGGGCGACGCCGTTTACGCGCACAAGCGGGGCGAGCTCCATCGCGAGCTCACGCACGAGATGGTTGGCAGCGGCCTTCGAGCAATCGTAGGCGAGCGAGCCTTTCTTCGCGACGGCGGCGTTGGCCGAGGTCGTAAGGACGAGTTGGCCTTTGAGACCCTGCTCTTTCCACGTCTTGAGCGCTTCGTCGCCGACGATGTAGCTGCCGGTGACGTTGACGCCGAAGGTGAAGGCCCACTTGTCGTCGGGAATGTGGCCGGTGGTGTCGCTCGGCCAGAACACGCCGGCGGTGACGCAGATCGAGTCGAAGCCGCCGTAGGCCAGCGCGACGTCGT
Organism: Opitutus sp. GAS368; assembly: GCA_945869845.1. Lineage (GTDB taxonomy): Bacteria > Verrucomicrobiota > Verrucomicrobiia > Opitutales > Opitutaceae > Tous-C4FEB. The sequence continues at coordinate 5,277 of CAMBRG010000054.1, forward strand.
CGAGCATCGCGCGCACGCTGGCGCGGTCGGTGATGTTAGCGGCGAGCCCGAGCGCCGGGCCACAGGAGGAAAGACCGGTGCCGGCGACGCCGATGCCGAGGCCATATTTGTCGGTGATCTCTTTGGCGGTCGCCTGCGCCGTCTCGACCTTCATATCGACGCACACGATGTGCGCGCCTTCTTTGACCAGGCGGTGGGCCGTCTCCTTGCCGATGCCGGAGCCGGCGCCGACGACGATGATGACTTGGCGCGCGAGCTCTTTCTCCGCGGGCATGCGCTTCAACTTCGCTTCTTCCAAGAGCCAGTATTCGATGTCGAACGCTTCCTGCTGCGGGAGGGAAATATAGGTGTCGATCGCCTCGGCGCCGCGCATGACCTCGACGGCACAGTTGTAGAACTCGGCGGTGACGCGGCTCTCGGACTTGTCTTTGCCCCACGCGATCATACCCACTCCGGGGATGAGCACCACGGTCGGATTCGGATCGCGCATCGCGGGCGAGTTGGCGTGTTTGCACTTCGCGTAGTAGGCGGCGTAGTCGGCGCGGTAGGCCTCGAGGCCGGCGGCCAGTTTCTGCTTCAACGCGGCGGTGTCCTCAGCTTGCGGATTCCAGTTCACGTAGAGCGGCTTGATCTTGGTGCGGAGGAAATGGTCGGGGCAGCTCGTGCCGAGCTCGGCGAGTCGGGCGGCGTCCTTCGAGTTCACGAAGCGCAAGATCTTCTCGTCGTCCTGCACCGTGCCGATGAGGCGCTTGGCCTTGGAAACCTGACCGCGGAACCACGGGAGGATCGCGGCAAACGTCGCGCGGCGCTGCTCGGGCGTGAGCGTGGCGTAGTTCGCACCGCCGAAGGCGGCGGCGTCACCGCCTTTGGCCTGGTATTTGGCTTCGATGAAGGCGGAAGCCTTCTCGATGCAGTCGAGCGTGTAAGTGTAGCAGGCTTTTTCTTCGTTAGCCCAAGAGATGAAGCCGTGCTGGCCCATCATGATGGATTTCACGGCGGGGTTCTGCTGCACGATGGTCTGCATCGCGAGGCCGAGTTCGAAGCCGGGGCGCATCCACGGCACGTAGGCCATCTCGCCGCCGAAGATTTCCTGCGTGAGTTTTTCGCAGTGTTTCGACGCCGCGATCGAGATGATCGCGTTCGGGTGCATGTGATCGACGAACTTCGCCGGGATGAAGCTGTGCAGCGGCGTATCGATGGAGGATGCGCGCGGGTTAAGATTGAACGTCGCGTGGGCCTGCATGCCGACCATGTCGTCCTCGGCGGGTGCCTTCAGGCCCTTGTCGGGCCGAGCGCCGTAGAGCTGCTGCAGATCGAGCAGCTTCTGCTGATAGAGGGAGGCGAAATTCTCGCGCGTGCTGGTACGCAGGTCGCCGCCCGAGCCCTTGACCCAAAGCACCTCGGTCGCCTGACCGGTGAGCGGATCTTTCTCGACGATTTTGGAGGAGGTGTTGCCGCCGCCGGTGTTGGTGATGCGTTGGTCATCGCCAAGAATGTTGGAACGATAGACCAGGCGACCGACCGGATCGAGAGCGGCGGCTTTGGCGTCGTCCCAGGAGAAGTTAACGAATTTATAGGATTTCATGGTGTTTGAGTTTTTCAGAAATTAACGGAGCCCCAGCATTCTCTCGCGGTAGAGTTCGTCGGGGCGACCGGCGATGCGGGCGGCGACGGCACCGGAGAGAAACTGGGGTGAGCCCAGTGCGACCGCGCCCGCAAAAATCTCGGCGGCCTTCACCGCCATCAAGGTCGCCGCCATCACGGCCTCGGGCGTCGCTCCAAGGGTAATCAGCCCGTGGTTCGCGAGCACGATCACGCGGGGCGGGCGGGCGAGGCGCTGCACGAAAGCGAGCACGGCGCGGCGAATCGCTTGCGCGAGTTTCAGACCGGGATCGACGTAGGGCACAAAAACAAACTCCGCCCCGCAGCATACGATCTCGTCCGGGCACATCCGGCGCGTGGCAAACGTCCGCGCATGTTTCGAGCAAAGGATGGCGTTGACCGCCACCGGATGCGTGTGGCCGACAAAGTTCACCCCGGGGAGAGTGAGCAGCCACGCGTGAAACATCGCCTCGACCGACGGTTTTTTGCTCGCCGGATCCAAGCGCGCGGACAGCAAACCGTCGTCCACCGCCGAGTCCGCCAAACCTCTGGCATCGAGCAGCGCAACCAGCGGCTCAAGGCGACAGGCCGTGACTCCACCAGGCGTCAATGAAGCCAAATTCGATCCGCTCGCCTTCACCAAAAACGCGTCGGCCGAGATTCTCACCGAGGTGTTGCCCTCGCCCAAAATCGCCAGCTTCCGGTCTTCACGCCCGAGATGGTGAGACAACGCCAACAACCGCTCGAGTGGAGCGGGATCGGCAGATATAGCAGTACGTTTAGCCATAGGAGACGTGAGCCAAATGGGAGATTCTGGCAGATTCCACCAAAATCTACCAATCGGCAAAGCCCCCGTCTGCCGGTCTCACAAAACCACGTTGTCGATCAGCCGGACCTCGTCGATCCACGCCGAAATCGCCAGCATGCTCTTGCCCGGCACGACCTCGCGCATCGTCTCCATCGTGAGCCCGTCCACGATCGCGACGTAGATGACGCGGACCCGGCGATGTTGGCCCAAAATGTGGGTCGCCTCGGCGATGAGGCGGTCCGGGCTGCGCACGCCGCCGTCGGCCATTTCCTTGGCGCGCTTCAGCGCCTTGCTGAGCGCGAGAGCCTCCTGCCGCTGGCTCGTGGTAAAATCACGGTTGCGCACGCCCCACGCGAGGCCGTCGGCGTCACGCACGGTCGGGACCAATATCACCTCCACCCCAAAACTGAGTTCGTCCGCCATCTTCCGCACCACGGCCGCCCGCTGCGCCGTCTTTTGGCCGAAGCAGACAAAATTCGGCCGTACGATATTGAACAGCTTCGCCATCACGGTCGTCACTCCTCGGAAATACCCGGGTCTCGACGCTCCGCAGAGGGACCTGCTCGTCCCCTCTTCACTCACGAACGACGCATGCCCACGGGGGAACATCAGCTCCAAGGGTGGCATAAAGACAAACGGCACCCCGGCCGCCGCACACATCGCCAGATCCTCGACCGGTGAGCGCGGGTATCGCTCCACCAATTCACTCGGTCCGAATTGCAACGGATTCAGAAAAATCGACACCACCACGACGTCCGCCTTGGCCGCGGCCGCCCGGATCAGCGCCTCCTGCCCCGCGTGCAACGCCCCCATCGTCGGGACCAGCGCCACCGTCTTACCGGCCGCACGGAGTTCCGCCGTCACTGCGCTCATCTCGGCCACTGATTCGATCTTTTTCATGGGGGGTTGTTCGATCTCGTTTGGGGGCAACGTCGGGCTTGAACAAACCGCGCCCGCCGCGTTTGTTCAAGTTTTTCGCCGACCACCGGCCACCTTTCCCATCCCTTTAACACCGTAAAACCGCTCCCTCATGATCCGCATCAACGAAAACTACACCAAGCTCAAGGCCTCCTATTTGTTCGCCGACATTGCCAAGCGCGTCGGCGCTTACGTCGCCGCCAACCCCCAAAAACCAGTCATCCGCCTCGGGATCGGCGATGTCACCGAGCCCCTCCCCGCCGTCTGCACCGCCGCACTCCACGACGCGACCGACGAGATGGCCGTGCGCGCCACCTTCAAAGGTTACGGCCCCGAGCAGGGCTACGCCTTCCTCCGCGAAGCCGTCGCCCAGCACGACTACGCCGCCCGGGGCTGCGCCATCGATGCCGACGAAATCTTCATCTCCGACGGGTCAAAATGCGACTGTGGCAACATTCAGGAAATCTTTGCCACCGAGGGCCTGAAACTCGCGATTCCCGATCCCGTTTATCCCGTTTACATCGACACCAACGTCATGGCCGGCCGCACCGGGCCCAACGTCGAGGGCCGCTACGCCGGCATCACTTACCTCGACTGCACCCCCGCCAACGGCTACGTGCCCGCGATTCCGTCCGCCGCGACCGACCTCATCTACCTCTGCTTCCCCAACAATCCCACCGGTGCCGTCGCCACCCGCGAGCAACTCGTCGCCTGGGTCGCTTACGCGAAGGCCAACAAGGCCATCATCCTGTTCGACTCCGCTTACGAGGCCTACATCCGCGATCCCGCCATCCCGCACTCGATTTACGAGATTCCCGGCGCCCGGGACGTCGCCATTGAATTCCGTAGTTTCTCCAAAACCGCCGGCTTCACCGGCACCCGTTGCGCCTACACCGTCGTGCCGAAAGCGCTGCTCGCCTACGATCTCGCCGGCCAGACGCATTCGGTCCACGCCCTTTGGAACCGCCGCCACACGACAAAATTCAACGGCGTGGCCTATCCCATCCAAAAGGCCGCCGCCGCCATTTACACCCCCGAGGGCAAAGCGCAGGTGAAGGCCATGACCGACTTCTACCTCGCCAACGCCGCGCTCATCCGCACCGCGGTAAAAAATCTCGGCCTCAGCTGCGTCGGCGGCGACAACGCCCCCTACATCTGGGTCAACACCGGTCGCGATTCTTGGGAGTTCTTCGACCTGCTGCTAAACAACGCTCAAGTCGTCTGCACCCCCGGTGCCGGCTTCGGCAAGTGCGGCGAGGGCCACGTGCGCATCAGCGCCTTCAACTCCCGGGCCAACGTCGAATCCGCCCTCCAGCGCATCGCCGCCGCCCTGAAGTGATCGGAACGCAGGGCGCGGTCTCCGACCGCCCTCCGCACTCGCGCTCGAGCCGACCCGCTTAACCCGCCGGTCGGCTTTTTCGTTTCAGCACCAAACCGTCGCTCACATCTCCGTCCCGCCGCCTGCCGAAACGCCCGCTCACCCTACGGCTTCGCCGGCAGAGCCGCCACGACTTCCTGACTCAACGCCGCCACCGCGTTGCTCAATTCCGCCGCCAAGCGGCCAAAATCTTTGCCGTCCCAAGCCGCTTCCGGGGCGACAAACCGCTTGCGCGCCACGACCTCGCCCGCCGCTCCGCTCGTCGTGATTTCCAGCATCGCGGCGAAGCTCACCGCGGCTTTGCCTCCACCCGCCGGGTCCACGCCTTCGCAGCGGATCACCCGCACGCTCACATCGTAATCCCGCGGTTCGTCGAACGGAAACGGCTGCACAAACACCCGGCCCACTGCGGGCGCCGCCAGCAATTGACCGCGCAACGAACTCAAAATCTCCCGCTCAAGCGGATCGCCCCAGCGCGCCTCGTCCGGAAAGCGCACTTCGTTTTCGCCCGTGCGCACGACCAACGAACCTTTCTTCAAATAAGACGCCACTTCCACATTTCGCAGGCCGAGGCGCAGCGCTCCCGTCACCGGTGGCACGCCCGCCGCCCCCAACGCCGGCCCCGCAAGGACGTAATAACGGGTCGAATCCGGGGTGGGCGCCGGAATGAGATTACAGCCCGCGGCGAAAAGCATCACTGCGACCAGTCCGCTCCCGATCGCCCCCCGTGCGGTCAACCGGCCTGATGATGGAACAGCGTTCATTTTGGGTGGCAGGAGAGTCTCGTGGTTACGGATCAAAAATTCGCCGGCGTTCAGCGCGGTGCCTTTTTCCCGGTGAGCAGGGCGTTCGGATTGCGCTCAAGGAAATCCGCCAAACGCTGCACCGCATCCGCCGCCTCGGCCAGTTTGCCAAACGCCTCGCCCGCCCCTTCGCCCAGCCCTTGCTGCGCGTTGATAAAATTCCGCAGCGTGGTCGCGGTCGCGCTGAAATTCTGGAGCGTTGCCTGCGTCTGGGCGAGCGTCGCCTGCACGTCGGTTCCAGTCGTCGCCACCTGTCCGTCAAGCTTGGCCAACGTCGCCCTCAGATCGACCAAAGTCGCGTTGAGCGTCACAAAGGTCTGCTTGATTTCGGGTGAGGCCACGAGCGTCTCAATCGCCGCCCCCGTGCGCTGCCACTGCGCGCTCACGCCCTTCAGGTCCAACCCGGCCACCTGCCTCCGCGAGTCGCCGAGCAACAACTTCAACTCACCCGTCAAACCTTCGAAATCGATCCGCCTGACCTTGGAAAGAATCTCACTCGCGCTGGCTTGAAACTCCGAGATCGCCGAGGGCATCGCCGGCACGACCGCATACCTGACCTCAATCATTCGGTTGTCGGCCGGATGCTCCTTGGGGTTCAAAAAATTGAGCTCCACGAACAGCAGGCCCGTCGCTAGCCCTTGCACGCCCAGCTGCGCCCGCAGCCCTTGGTCAATCAGGGCCTGCAATTCGCCCCGGTCCGACACGTCGATCACCGCGCCCGAGCTGTTCGTGAGGGTGTTGCGACTGAACTCGCACGTCACCACCACCAACGAGCGATTTTTCGCCTGATCGTAGCGCACGACCAGTTCCGCCACGCGGCCCACCCGCACGCCGCGCAACTTCACCGGCGACCCCAGATCAAGGCCATGGATCGATTCGTCAAAATACACCACGAAGCGCTGCGGCTTGGAAAAGAGGTTCACCCCGCCAAACGCCAACAACGCGATCACGCCGAGCGCAAACGCACCCAACGCGAACGCTCCGACAACGGCTGGACTGACCTTGGTTTTCACGAAGAGGGTATTGAAAGATAAACGATTAAAAGGACAGCAGGAAGCGGCCCCGGTTTCACATCGCTCCCCACTTCGCGCTTTGCCCGATATTTCATCAGTGCGGAATTCTCCCCGTGCCGCGCGTCAGAAACTCCTTCACCCGTGGATCGTTACTCGTCGTCGCCAGGGCTTTCGGGGCGCCTTCCGCCACAATCCCCTGCGCCTGCTTCTCCAGCATAATCACCCGGTCGGCGATATCGTAGATCGAGGCCAGTTCGTGCGACACCACCACGATCGTCGTACCAAACAGCTCGCGGATTTCGACGATCAGCTCGTCCAACTTCCGCGAGGTCACCGGGTCCAAGCCCGCCGACGGTTCGTCGAAAAACAAGATGGCCGGATCCAGGGCCAGCGCCCGCGCCAATCCCGCGCGCTTCTTCATCCCGCCCGAAATCTCCGCCGGAAAATAGTCCTCATAACCGGCCAGCCCCACTTGCCCGAGCTTCAGCGCCGCCAGCTCCGCGATCTCACGGCGGTTGAGCGTCGTGTATTCTTCGAGCGGCAGCGCCACATTCTGCCGCAGCGTCAGCGAGCTCCAAAGCGCCCCGCTTTGAAAAAGTAGTCCGAAGTTTTTCTGCTGCGCCCGCCGCGTCGCCGCGTCCGCCGCCGAAAACGGTGCACCCAGAAACTTCACCTCGCCCTGCCTCGGCGGATTCAATCCCACCAGGTGCCGCAACAGCGTGCTCTTCCCGCAGCCCGAGCCACCGATGACAAAGAAAATCTCCCCGCGCGCCACGGTGAACGAGACGTCCTTCAAGATTACCGTGTCATCGTAGCCGCACTCCAGACCCGTCACCTCGACGGCCGGACCTTGCAGTTGAGCTTCGTTCGTCGGCATGGGTCAGACGCCGAGAATGTTAAAGGCCACCGCGAAAAACGTGTTCGATACGATGATCAGCAAAATCGCCGTCACCACCGCTGAGGTCGCCGCCCGGCCCACGCCCATCGCACTCCGCTCCGCCTGCAAGCCCCGCAAGCAGCCCGAGAGCCCGATCAGCAAACCAAACGTCAGCGCCTTGAACAGCCCTGTGCCAACGTCCGACAAATCCACGATGCTCTGCGTCTCGATCCAATACGCCGTGGGCGGTATCTCCAGGACGATAGAGGCCACCACCATACCGCCCATGATGCCCACGCCGTTCGCATAGAGCGCGAGCAACGGCATCATCAGCCCCAGCGCCACGATCCGCGGCATCACCAAAAAATCCACCGGCGAAATCCCCAGCGCGGACAACGCATCGATTTCCTCATTCGCCTTCATGTTGCCGAGCGTCGCCGCAAACGCCGCCCCAGTGCGCCCGGCCAGCACGATCGCCGCCATCATCGGCCCCATCTCGCGCACCACCGCCAAACCCACCAGATCCGCCACGTAAATGTCCGCTCCAAATTGCCGCAGCTGCACCGCCGCCTGATACGCCATGATCACACCCACGAGGAAACTGATCAGGCTCACGATCGGCAGCGACATCGCCCCGCACTGCTGCATCTCGTCGATGCAGTCTTTCCAACGAAACTTGTGCGGCAGCCGCACCAGCCGCGCCCCGCTGAGCACACACTCGCCGACGAATTGCATGATCTCCTTCGCCTTCGACCACGCGTCCACCGTCGCATTGCCCACCCCGGTCAGAAAACTATCCGTCCGGTCAAACGGCACACTCGAATTGTGCGACGCGGCCAACTGCCCCAACAGCGTCCGCACCTTCGCCGGCACCGCCGACACGTCGCAATAGGCACCGCTCGCCCGACACGCCTCTTGAATCTCGAAAACAAACAGCAACAGCGACGAATCCCATTTCTCCACCGCCTCCATCTGCACCTTCACCCGGGTCGGCCGGTTCACGCCCACCAGTTCCGACCAGCTCGGCCTTGCGTCGGTGATCCGCCACACTCCGCTCAGCGCCACTTCGAGTCCGGCCACGTCCGTCCGCACAGACACTCGCGGCGGAAGTTGCTCGGTTAGGTCGGACATCTCCCTCCGGTTGTAACGCTCGCCCGCCAAAGCAAAACCCCAAAACGAACTTCGCCCGAAAATTTCCGTGCGTCCCGCCGGTCACCCCCGCCAATCTTTCCTCTTTCATGCCGTTCCGCACCTTTCTCTTCGATCTCGATGGCACGCTCATCGACCACTTCGCCGCGATCCACCGCGCCTACGCTCACACCCTGCCCCAACTCGGCCTCCCCGCGCCCTCCCTCGCCCAAGTTCGCGCCGCCGTGGGCGGTGGCCTCGAAAACGCGATGCTCAACTTTGTCCGCCCCGAGCAAGTCGCCGCCGCCGTCGCGATCTACCGCCCTTATTGGAACGCCACCATGCTCCAAGACGTGGCCGCCCTCCCCGGAGCCCTTGATCTCCTGCGCGCGCTCCACACCCACGGTGCCCAACTCGCGATCTTTACCAACAAGCATGGCCCCTCTTCCCGTCTGATTGCCGACCACCTCGGATTTTCTCCGTTCTTGCAGGCCAACCTCGGCGCCCAAGACACCCCGTGGCTCAAGCCCGACCCCGTCTTCACCGCGCACCTCCTCGCCCAACTCGGCGCCGAAGCCGCCACGACGCTCATGGTCGGCGACTCGCCTTTCGATGTCCAAGCCGCGCTCAACGCCGGCTTCCCCTGCTGGGCCGTGGCCACCGGCACCCACACCGCCGCTGAACTCACCGCCGCCGGCGCCACCCGCGTCTTTCCCGACCTCCCCACGCTTCAAGCCGCCCTCAGCGAGCCTTAGAAGCACACCCTTGTAGGAGCCCACTTGCGGGCGATAGGGCGATCGATCACACCGCCCTCAGCGGCTGATCCCACGCACGCGAACGACTTCCAGCTTCAGGGCGCGCAACGACACCACGATGTCGCGCAAAAACGCCGCGAGCGCCGCGATCAGGCAAAGAATGCTCGCGACGAAGATCACGACCATCTCGACCGCGAACTCCCGCGCCATCACCGCGTCGAGAAAAATCACCATCACGAGCACGCAAGCGAGCAGCATGCTCAGTCCGGCGCACATCACCGCCCGTTGCACGAGCCGCGCCCGGCGCCACAAAATATCCAGTTGCGACTCAAGGTGGACCCGCTCCTCGCTCGCATCCGCCGCCGCCGTGCGCACCTGCCCCGCCAGCGCCCGTGTGCGATCCACGACCCGCGCCATCCGGTTGGTGAGCGTGATCATGAGCCCGCCGACGCCGCTCAACAAAATCACCGGCGTGATCGCCAATTGGATCACCTCCAAAAACGAACTGGGCACGATCGATTGCATGAACCGCAGCGTGGGGGCCGACGCGGTCCGCGCAACCCTCCGCTTTCCGCCCCTCTTGACGCCCCCGCTCATGCCTACACCGTAGCTACACGATGACCAAAACTGCCAAACTCTTCTCCACCGGCGGCTCCCAAGCCGTGCGCCTGCCGAAGGAGTTTCGCTTCCCCGGCAAAACCGTCACCCTCCGCCGCACGGCCAAGGGCGTGCTCATCACGCCCCACGACGATCTCGAAGAGCGCCGCGCCCGCTTCATGAAGCTCGCCGGCTCCTGCCCCGACCTGCCCGACGTGCCCCGCCACACCACCCCAGACAGTCCCCGCGCGTGGTGATCTTCCTCCCCGATACCAACGCCGTCTCGAACTTTCTGCGAGGTGCCGACCCCGGGCTCACCGCGCGGATGAACGCCGAGTTTCCCAACTTGCGCCTCTCCGCCTTGGTCGTGGCCGAGCGCGAATTCGGCATCCTCCACCACAGCTCCGGCCTCCGCTATCGCCGCGATTTCGAAGCCCTCGTTTCGACCATCCCTATCGAGCCATTTACCCGCGTAGACGCCGGCCAATACGCCCGCCTTCGGTCCTTCTTGGAAAAACGCGGGCAGGGCATCGGTCCGATCGACACCCTCATCGCCGCCCAAGCCCTCCGACTCGGCGCCACCATCGTGACCCACAACCTCCGCGAATTCTCCCGCGTCCCCGGCCTCAAAATCGCGGACTGGCAATCCCTGTGATCCCCATCCTCGACGCCTCCGTCATTCGCGTCCCTTGGCGTTCATTCGCGGTTAACTTCTAAGCAAGCCGTGCCCCCGCCCGCTCCCAGCGCCACCCTCACCGGCGTCCTCGAACGCATCATTTTCCACAACGAGGAAAATCATTACACCATCGCAGAATTTCGCCCCGACACCCGCCCCGCGGCCATAAAAACGCCTGCCTCCACGGAAGAGAAAATCGAAAAAGTCACCATCGTCGGCGCCCTCCCCAGCGTCGAATGCGGCGAGACGCTCCACCTCACCGGCGAGTGGACCCAGCACTCGCAGCACGGCGCGCAGTTCAAAATCGCCGCCTTCAAAAGCGAGCTCCCCGCCAGCGTCTACGGCATCCGCAAATACCTCGGCAGCGGCCTCGTCCCCGGCATCGGCAAAGCCTACGCCAACAAGATCGTCGACGCTCTCGGCACCGACACCTTCCGCGTCCTCTCCGAAGAATCCGGCAAACTCCGCGACGTCCCCGGTATCGGCCCCAAACGCGCCACCGCCATCAAAGCCGCTTGGGACGCCAAACGCACCGAGCGCGAACTCTACATTTTCCTCCAGACCTACGGCGTCACGCCCAGCCAGTGCGTGAAACTCGTCGAGCGCTACGGCGCCCAAGCCAAACCCATCCTCCTCGAGCAACCCTACCGCGTCGCCCGTGAGATCGACGGCATCGGCTTCAAGACCGCCGACCGCATCGCCATCAATCTCGGTTTCGCCAACGACGCCCCGCCCCGCCTCGACGCCGGTCTCATCTACGCCCTCGAAACGCTCCAGGACGAAGGCCACACCGCCTACCGCGAAGCCGACCTCCAAGACTACGCCGCCACGATGCTCGAAACCAGCGGCGATCACATCACTGCCCGCATCGACGCCCTCGTCCAAACCAAAGCGCTCGCCCGCCACTGGCCCGTCGGCGTCGAAAATCCTCTCCCCGGCTCCGCTCTCATCCAGCTCCCGCACCACGACCACGCCGAGAAAAAAATCGCCGCCGCCATCGCCCGCCTCGGCCGCGTCAGCAGTGCCCTCCCGCCCATCAAGACCGACGCCGCCGTCAAATGGGCCGAAGACAAAGCCGGTTTCACCTTCCACGAACTCCAACGCACCGCCGTCAAAAACGCCCTCACCCACAAGTTTACGATTCTCACCGGCGGGCCTGGAACGGGAAAAACTACGATTTTGCGCGCCGTCGTCGAAATCCTCAAAGCGAAAAAAGTCCGCGTTCACCTCGCCGCGCCCACGGGCCGCGCCGCGCAACGGCTCGCGCAAACCACCGGCGGCTTCGCCACCACGATTCACCGTCTCCTCAAATACGACCCCGCCGGCGGCGGCTTCGTCGCGAATGAGTCCGCGCCCCTCGCCACCGATTTCCTCATCGTCGACGAGGCCTCGATGCTCGACAACCGCCTCGCCTCCGCCCTCCTCCAAGCCGTCCCTTCGCGCGCGCATCTGCTGCTCGTCGGCGACACCGACCAACTCCCCAGCGTCGGCGCCGGCAACGTCCTCAAAGACCTCATCGCCACCAGTGATTCCTTTGGAGACGCGGCGCCCTCGCCGCGTTCCGGCTCCGCCCCCGAGCTCTCAACGCCCATCGCTCAACCCTCAACCGCCGTGTCACCGCCTGCGGTGACGCGTCTGTCCGTCATCTACCGCCAACAGGGCCAGAGTCAGATCGTCACCACCGCCCACGCCATCAACGCCGGCGACCCGTCGCTCCCGCCCGCCGTCAACGAGGTCTCCGCCACCCAAGTCTGGGCCGACCTCACTTTTATCGTCGCCGAAAACGCCGAGGACTGTGTCCGCAAAACCCTCGAGCTCGTCACCACGTTCATCCCGCAAAAATTGAAATGGCCGCACCCGATTCGCGACGTGCAGGTCCTCGCCCCGATGCACAAGGGCGTCGCCGGCGTCGCCAATTTCAACGTGCAGCTCCAAGCCGCGCTCAACCCCCAGCCGCCCCACGCCCGCGCGCTCCGCACGCCCGCCGGCGAATTTCGCGCCGGGGACAAGCTCATCCAGCTGCGCAACAACTACGACAAAAACCTCTTCAACGGCGACATCGGTGTCATCAAATCCATCGACGCCGAAGCCGGCAACTTCACCGCCGATTTCGACGGTGACGTCCACACGTTTGAGCGCGGCGAGTTCAACGACCTCGCCCTCGCCTACACCGTCAGCATCCACAAATCGCAGGGCAGCGAATACCCCGTCGTCATCGTCCCGCTGCTCAAAGCGCACTTCATGATGCTCCAACGAAACCTAATCTACACCGCCATCACCCGCGGCCGGAAAAAAGTTTTCATCATCGGCGAACCCGCCGCCTACGCCATGGCCGTCCGCAACGCCGAGTCGAAAACCCGCACCACCCACCTGCGCGAAAAGATCACCGCCCCTCCGTCGTAGGGCGGCGTCTCCGACCCGCCCTCCGCGCCCGCGCTCCATGCTCAAGGCCATGAAAAGCTCCACCGTCTCCCTCACCCGGCCCCCTTTCCGTCTCTTCTTCGCCGCCGCCGTTTTCTTTTCCGCATCCCCCGCCCTCCCCGCCGCCCCGAACCACTCCCAACTCTGGGGCGAGGCCGGTGAAATAACGTCCGCCGCCGGCCGGCTCCCCGATTTTTCCCGCGCCGGTTACCATCGGGGCGAGCGTCCCATCCCCGAACTCCCGCGCACGATCAACGTTCGCGATTTCGGCGCGGTCGGCGACGGCATCACCGACGACACCAAGGCCATCCAAGCCGCCATCGACGCCACTCCCGCCGGCGCGGTTTATCTCCCGCCCGGCCGTTATCTCGTTTCCGATTTTATCCGCATCACCCGCAGCGGCGTCGTGCTCCGCGGCGCCGGCCCCGAGCAGAGCATCCTCTGGTTCCCGCGCGGCCTCGACGCGATCCATCCCCGCGCGCGCAAAACCGCCACCGGCGGCCCCGCCAGCGGCTACTCCTTCGACGGCGCCTTCGTCACCCTCGAGGGCAATTACCAGACCAAGAAACTCGCCGCCGTCACCGCCCTCGCCCAGCGCGGTGATCGCGAAATCGAAGTCGACCGCATCGCCGGCCTCACCGTGGACCAACTCGTTCTCCTGGTCGTCGGCGAGACCCCCGACCAAAGCCTCAAAACTTACCTCTACAACGGCGACCCCGGCGACATCGCCAAAGGCAAGCAACGCGGCACCCAACAGCTCTTCCGCATCACCGCGATCGCCGGCCTGCGCGTGACGCTTGACCGCCCCCTCCGTTTCGAGACCCGCACCGAGTGGCGCCCCGAACTCCGCGCCTTCAACCCCACCGTGACCGAGTCCGGCATCGAGCACCTCGGCTTCGCGTTTCCCGGCACCAAGTATCGCGGCCACTTCAAGGAGGACGGTTACAACGCCATCGAACTCCGCTCGGTTTTCAACTGCTGGGTGCGCGACGTCGCCATCCACAACGGCGACCTCGGCGTCAACGTCGTGGCCAGCGGCAACACCCTCGACGGCATTTTGCTCACCGCCGACATCGCCCGCGGCACCGTCGATGCCGGTGTGCCCGACTGCACCGGCCACCACGCGATCCAGCTCAAGAACTCCGAGGACAACCTCGTCACCAACTTCGACGTGCGCGCGCCCTACGTGCACGACCTCAGCGTCGAACGCGCCTCGGGCAACGTCTTCGCCCAAGGCCGCGGCACCGATCTCAACTTCGACCACCACAAAGACACGCCTTACGAAAACCTCTTCACCGACATCGACTGCGGCCGCGGCACCCGCGTCTGGCGCAACGGCGGCGGCCCGAGCCTCGGCCGCCCGAGCGCCGGGTGGAGCACGTTCTGGAACATCCGCGCCGCCGGTTTCATCGCGCCCCCGCCCCAAGGCTGGGGCCCCGCGACGATGAACTTCGTCGCCGTCCGCACGAAGCATCCGAGTAAAACCGACGGCACCGCCCCGTGGTGGGAAGCGATCAGCCCCGCCAGCCTCGAGCCCGCCAACCTCCACGCCGCCCAATTCTCCCGCCGCCTCTCCGAAAAAAAGTAGGGCAGGGTCTCTGACCCGCCCTCCGCGCCCACGTCACTTCCACGCCGACGCCCCGCCTTCGATCCGTCCACTTAAGAAGTCGAAAATCGCGAATCGAAAATCCGAAATCCCGCCACCGTCCATGTGCCTCGAATGCTTCCAACTCTTCGGCGTTTCCCTGGATCCCGCCCACCACGCCGCGATCAAGCGCCGCCCCAACCGCCACGGGCGCCGCGTCACCCCGGTCCGCCCTGCGCTTCCCGGCTCCGCGCCCGCCGCCTCTCCGTCGCCCGCG
>CAMBRG010000055.1 GCA_945869845.1 Opitutus sp. GAS368
CTGCACTACGCCATCACCTCCGACGCCGAAGCCCGCGACGCCTCACCGGTGCTCGTCGATGTTTCCCCCGTGATCGCGACGTGGACCGCCGCCATGCAAGCCCACGCCTCCCAGGCCGCCACGCGCGACTACGTCGAACTCCAACTCACTCGCGCCCGCTTCCACGGTCTCCGGGCCGGCGTCGCCCAAGCCATCCCCCTCTGGCCCGCCGATCCTCTCGTCGTCAATTCGCTCGCCGCCCTCAGCCACACCGCCCGCCGCTTCTGAGTATTCGCGACGCCCTCCCCGCGTAAAAAGAACCCTCGCGCCTAGGGGCGCAACGCACCCTCGAACGTCCCTTTGTGCGTTTTGTGGCAAAACCACCGATCCGATCTCCGTTTCCAAATCCGCATCCGTGTGAATCCGTGTCCATCCGTGGTTAAAAATTCCGACTTCTGTTTCCCTGCCCGTTCTGCATGAGCGCACTCACCTCCACCCCGCTCAAAATCGGTATCGTCTGCTACCCCAGCGTCGGCGGCAGCGGCATTCTCGCCACCACCCTCGGCGAAGAACTCGCCGCCCGCGGTCATGAGATTCACTTCATCAGTTACGAACGCCCGTTTCGTCTCCCCACCGACACCGCGCGCATCCATTTTCACCCGGTCGAGATCAACAGCTACGGCCTCTTCAAATATCCCGACTACACCCTCCCGCTTTCGGTAAAACTCGCCGAGGTGTCCCGCGACCACGGTCTCGATCTCATCCACGCGCACTACGCGGTGCCCCACGCGACCGCCGCCCTCCTCGCGCGCGACATGCTCCCGGAGCACCGCCGGCCCAAAGTCGTGACGACGCTCCACGGCACCGATACCACCCTCCTCGGCGCCGACGCCGGCTACGGCCCCGCCATCCGCCACGCCCTCGAAGCCACCGACGGCGTCACCACCGTCTCCGAATTTCTCCGCGCCGAGACCCAGCGCCTCATCGGCGTGAAACGCCCAATCGAGGTCATCTATAATTTTTTCACCCCGCGCGCCCCGGTCCGCACCCGCGCCGCCGTCCGCCGCGAACTCGGCGTCACCGACGACGAACTGCTCCTCTTTCACTCGTCCAATCTTCGCCCCGTCAAGCGCGTCGACCTCGTGCTCGAAGCCTTCGCCCGCGTCGAGCCCCGCACCAGCAAACTCCTCGTCCTCGCCGGCGGTGATTTCACCGCTTTCAAAGCCGACGTCTCCCGCCTCGGCCTCACCGGCCGCGTCATCGTCCGCGAAAACGTCACCGCGATCGAAGACTACCTTCAAGCCATCGACCTCGGGCTCTTCGCCTCCGAGAGCGAGAGTTTCTGCCTGAGCATCCTCGAAGCCATGGCCTTCGCCTGCCCCAGCGTATCGACCGCCGTCGGCGGCATCCCCGAAGTCATCACCGATGGTTTCACCGGGCTCCTTGTTCCTCCCGGCGACACCGCCGCGCTCGCCGCCGCCGCGACTGTACTCCTCACCGATCCGGCCCGTCGCGCCCGTCTCGGCACCGCCGCCCAAGTCCGCGCCGCCGAAAAATTCTCGGCCCCAGTGATCGTCGAACACTACCTCAGTTTCTACCGCGAAGTCTGCGCCGCCGGCACCCTCCGCGACGGCGCGGGACTCTGAAGTTCCGAGTTGGGCCGCGCGCTCCGCCACACGACCATTGGTCTGTTGTGGGAGCGGCTTCACGCCGCGATCCGCTGCGACGCTTGATCGCCTCGCGGCCATCGCCACGTTTCCGACCAGTGAGCGTCATCGAAATCAAGCAGACTCTTTCCCGTCTCTCCGCGCGCGAACGGCGGGACATTCAGATCTATCTCCACCAGCTCAAACGCACGACCCCGGCTTGGAAAAAATCGACAGCCAAGAAGATCGACGAGGTTAAGGCCGGGAAATTCACGACTTTGGCGGAGTTGGAAGCGCGCCATCGCCGGGGCTAATCACTTGGGTTAAAACGCGGTCTTCTCCGCATCAGCCGTGGAGTTTTCACCCGGCGCAACAAACGCCGTCAAAGAAAACTCTTGGAACGGACGCACGAACTCGTCGCCGATCCGTTTCTGGTCCCGGATTTTCGAACCACCGACGCCGCCGGTCGCGAAGTTTTCCATCTCGTATCGGAAGAATTCATACCAGCGCCGTTTGGTTTTTAGACTTTCCGTCGTAGGCAGCCTGCTTGCAGGCGCTCGGTGTGTCTGCCAGCGGGCGGCCTACAAGAGTTTAAATCTCATGCGACGTTGGGATCATCTTCGACTTCCGGATCGACCACGCCGTCGAGCAGGTGGTCACCACTGAAATCACCGAGGTCGAGTGACCCGCCCGCTTGGCTGATTTTCAGCGCGCAGAAATCTAGCCACAAAAAGCACAAAATTTCTCCCGCTCCGTCCGAGTCCCCCGCGCGCCGATCGGCGCGCCCGAGTTTTTTCTCCTCCTGCCTCCGCGCGCTCCGCGTCCTCCGCGTTAAAAACAAAGGCTCCCTCGCGCCCATGGGCGCCACACCCTCTCCGCCGCAGCCAGCGTCCTTTTGGGCCTTTTGCGGCAAAAATCCGCCACCCACTCCGCTCGCCCCCGCCACCTGAGCCCACCAAAAATTTCCTCACGCCAAGTCCGCAAAGGCCGCAAAATTTCCGATCTCTCCTCCTTTCGTGTATTTCGTTTGTTTCGTGGTTAAAAACTCCCTTCCCCCCCTCTTCCGCCTCCGCGCTCTCCGCGCTCTCCGCGTTAAAGTCCGCAAAGGCCGCAAAGTTTCCGATCTCTCCTCCTTTCGTGTATTTCGTTGGTTTCGTGGTTAAAAACTCCCCTCCTCCCTCTTCCGCCTCCGCGCTCTCCGCGCTCTCCGCGTCCTCCGCGTTAGAATAAAAACCACCCTCGCGCCCATTCTACTTCAGCATCTTGATATACAGCACCAGCGACTCGATCTGCCCGTCGTCCAAGACGCCCGCGTAGCTCGGCATCGCGTATTCTCCTTTTTCAAAACCGGCCGCCACCTGCGCGGTCGGCTGCAAGATCGACTCGCGCAGATACGCCTCATCCGCCGTCACTTTTTGCTCCGCGCCGCCCACGAACACCGACCGTTTTTCCCGCCCAAACAGCCCGCGCCACGTCGGCCCCGATTTCGGAATCGCGCTCTCCTCCGCCGCGTGACAAGCGACACACGCGAAGAGTTGGGCGAGCCGTTTGCCTTCCTCCGCACTCGCCGGCGCGGCGACCAACGCGACCGCGGCCGCGCGGGGCGTAAGGTCGATCGCAAGATCCCCGAAGCCTTCCGCCTTGGGCTCAAATTTTTCCAATTCATACGGCGTCACGTAGGCGTTGTCGGCAAACGCCGCGCCCGCCGCCGTCGCCAGCGACCAGCCCACGCGCAGCTGCATCACGGGCTTCAGCCCCGGCACCGCCACGAAAACGCTCCGGCCATCCGGCGCGAGATACGCCCGGCTCGCCGTGAGCGCGTCTTGGCCCGGCGTGCCGTCGGCCTTGTATTGCGCCGAGCCGTATTTGTGGGTGCGCCGGTAGCCCCAGGTCTGGAGCGAGTAGCTCGCCGGATCGGTCGCCCGGGCGGGATCGAGCGCCGTATCAAAGCGCAGCAGTACGCCTTCCGTCTTCGCGATCACCGCGCGCGGCAACGTAACCGGCGCGCCCGTGTAGCGCACGCGGCCCAGCCCGGCGATCGTGTCGATCACGTTGCCCCAGCCCGCGACTTGAAACCCCGCGAGGTAGAGCTGCCCGTCGGCCGGGTTCACCGCGCCATTCATCGGCGTAAAATCAAACGCCCGCGTGATGCTCACGACCGCGGCCTGATCGCGCGCCCCACTCCGATGCGGCAACACGCGGAAAACTTCCGGTTGGTTAAATCCGATATGCACAAGACTGTCGTTGAGCGGGCCCATCTTCGCTTCAAAAAGCCACACTTGGGAAATCGCCGATGCGTCCACCGCGTGCGGCAACCACACGAGCGGCTCGGCGATGGGCGCGGGGTAAACTTCTTTGGGCAAAAAATCCGGAAGGAATCCGTAAAACTGGCCGTCGCGTACGATGTGCAACGGCGTCGCCGGGACGTAATGTCCTTGCTGATCGCTCGAGGTGACAAGTCCCGTGCGGATATTCACCCCGATGTTGGGCTGGCGAAATCCGTAGCCGAGCAGCGTGGCGCGACGCCCGTCGGCCGAAATGCGCAAGACCGTGCCATTGTGTTTACCGAGCGTGTCCGACTGCTGGTTGCCCTTCGCGATCACAAACTCTCCGGCTGGCGCGAGCCGAAGGGTGGCGGGAAATTCCCGCGTGTCGGCCGTCTGCGCGAAGGCGTTAGAAAACAACTCGTGCACGTCAGCCTCGCCGTCGCCATCGGTGTCCCGGAGCCGCCAGATACCGTTGCGATCGAAAACGTAAATCTGGCCGTCGCGGATCGCGGCCGTCATCGGCTCGTGCAGACCCGAAGCGAACCGCCGCCAACGCACCACGCCCTCGGCGGAATCAAGGCCTCGCGCCAGCCACACGTCGCCGTCGACGGTCACGAGCACGCCCGTGCCGTCGGGCAAAAACTGGATATCCGCCGGCCGCACTTTTCGCCGCCAGGGATTATTCTGCGGCAACTCCACCGTGTCGACCACGTAGGCCTCCCGCGCGAGCGAGCGCTTGATGGCCGTCACCGTCTCTTGCGGCCAACGCGGCCCAGTCCGCGCCGCCCGCGGACTCGCCGCGACCACCGGACCGCCCGGTCCGGCGTGTTCGACGGCAAACTCGATTGCCTGCGCTCGGGCCGCGACGTGCACGACCGCGACTCCGTCCACCTCCACGAGCGTCACCGCCGCCGCAGATTCCGGTGCGACCCGCAAAGCGAGGCTCGCCTCGGGACTTTTCCGGCCCACGACAAATCGCAAGGTCGTCGTCGCCGGGCCCACGGAGAAATTTCGCGTGATCACCGGGCTGTTTTTCTCAACCGGGCCGGCGGCTGCGCCCCAACGTTCACGCACGCTGATGCCGTTCACCGTGTAGTCTAAAATCGCGTCACTCCCTGCTAACCGCACCGCTTCAAAACGGCCGAGTTCGGGCGCGATCGCTCCGCGCCCGACTTCCTCGGGGCTCGGGGTCGGTTCGCGCGGGTCGACCCACGAAATCTGTTCACCGGACTGCGCACCCGGATAGATTCCACTGGCGAACCACACCTGCCCCACCGGCTCCGGCGCAGGCATCTTACCGATCGGCGTCTTACGCCCCAAATCATTATACGATAGCGGCGCCAGCGCCCTGGCACTTACCCCCAGGCCGCGCCAAACGGCGACAACGCGCAAAAGATCCGGATCAAAACATGCCCAGCAATCGTGACCGAGATTCAAGACGATCCCGCGCGGCGCGAGATTGTCAGCCGGCAGCCCGCCGCCTGCCTTACGCGCGTCCAAGATCGAGGAGAAAAACGGGAACTCGGGCTCCACCCAGCTCGTTTTCAACGTGAGCGCGTTTACGGGCGCGGATGCGCCCACCAAAACCCCGGGCATCCACCCCGCGAGCCAAATGCCCGCGACCGGACGGAGCCCCAGGCGGAGCCAACGGCCCATCATGCCGCTCATGCGCCAAAATTGTGCTTCACCATCAGCGCGCGCACCGCCGCGACATCCTTGCGCGTCGGCTCGGGCAATTGCGCGAGTTGCTCGTCAACCGTCAACGGCCGCGGGTTGCGCTCGAACGGCGCATATTCTAGGTGCAGCGAGATGGGCCCGGTGACAGCGAGCTCGCGCAGCAGTTGGAAATACGCGTCGAAGGGCACGATGCCCTCGCCGAGCGGCACGTTCTCGATCGTCGCCTTGCCGGGAAGCTGCTGCCACTTGAAATCCTTGATGTCGGTGCAGCGAATCCATGGTGCGATCCGGCGGATGGCGAGCGGCCACGATTGCCCGCCCTCGGCGAGGCCGTGACGGATATCGTACTGCACGCCGATCGCGCGCGGATCGAGGCCGCGCAGCAGTTCATAAAGATCCCAAATCGCACTGCCCACGCGCGCTCCGGCGTGGTTTTGAATCGCCCCGTGAATTCCGACGCTGGCATTGAGCGCGGCCAACTCGGCGAAGTCCGGTTTGATTTTCTCCAACGTGCCCGCGACGCCGAGCTTCAGGTCATAGTTGAAGGAACCGAGCCGGTAATATTTCACGCCCAGTTTCGCCGCCGTGCGAATCACGTTTTCCGCGTGCGGCGTGCGAACGCTCGTGATCTCGGTCGTGATCATCTCGACCTTGAGGCCGGCGGCGCGCGCCGCGTCGATCGCGCGCGGCAGATCTTCGCTTACGTTCTTCGGCAACACGTGGCCCTGCGGCACGCGCACCGTGTAGTCGATGCCGCCGGCGCCCGCCGCCGCGATGAGCTTCGCCGTCTGGGCGCAGGACAGCTGGTGAAACGGTTTCGAAAACACATGCAGCACGCTCGGAGCCGCCGCAGCGGCTACCGGTGCCGACTGCGCCCGAACGAGCGTAGCGCCTAACGGCGCAGCCGCACCGGCGAGTGCGAGCATGGAAACAAAATCGCGGCGGGAGAGGGGCGGTACCGAGGCAGCATCAATTTTCATAAAGGCAGAGAGTGGGGAGTTACGAAACGGGCCCTTACCCGGACACAAGGCACCCTCGGGAGGCAAGCGAACTCAAGCGCGCGCTCTTGCCCGGCACGATCTGGCCTGTTCATTTTCGTCCCATGATCTACCCCGCCCGTTTCCTCATGGCCGTCGCGCTGCTTCTCACAGCTTCGGGTTTTGCCCGCGATTACCGTTTGTCCCTCGCCGCCCCCACCGCCGATTTCGCCGGTCAGGTCATCTCGTTTCGCTTGCCCGCCGATGCGGTAAAACCCGCCGCCCTCCGCGATGCCTCGGGAAAAATTATCCCGCTGCAAACCGACGCCGACGGCACCGCCCGCTTCATCGTCGCCACCCAAAAATCCGGCCAAGCTCTCTCCTTCACCCTCACGGCCGCCACCCCCGCATCCGCCAACGCCAGCGGCGTCGCGGTCTCATCGGAACCGGGCGATCTACGCGTTACCGTCAGCGGCCAGCCCGTGCTTTCCTACCGCGTCGATCCCGCCGCCGTGCCCCGCGCCGACATCAAGCCCGAGATTCTTCGTGCCGGCTACATTCACCCCGTATTTTCGCCCGCCGGTCACTTGGTCACCGACGACTACGCGCCGAACCACGTCCACCACCACGGCATTTGGGCGCCGTGGACCAAGACCAAGTTTCAAGGCCGCTCGCCCGACTTCTGGAACATGCACAACAAGACCGGCGCCGAGCATCTCGTCGGTGTCGACCGCACCTGGTCCGGCCCGGTTCACGGCGGCATCGAGGCCCGTCTGCGCAGCGTCGATCTCTCCGCACCGACTCCGATCACCGCGCTGAACACCACGTGGGCTCTCACCGTCTATTCGCTGTCGGGGACGACGCAGCCCGCCCGGATCTTCGACCTCGTTGTCACCCACACCTGCGCCACGAGCGACGCGCTGGTTCTCCCGAAATATCACTATGGCAGCTTCGGGATCCGCGGCGCCCGCGGCTGGAACGGTCCGGGTGACATCGCGCACTTCCTCACCTCCGAAGGCCTCACCGACCGCATCAAAGGCAACGACTCCCGCGCCCGCTGGGTTTACCTCGGCGGGGCCGTCACTCCGGGCGGCGCGCTCGCCGGCACCACCGTGCTCGGCCACCCCGAGAACTTCCGCGCGCCCCAACCCGTGCGCCTGCACCCCAACATGCCCTATTTCTCCTTCGTGCCGCAACAGCTCGGCGAGTTTTCCATCTTTCCCGGCACACCCTACGTTTCCCGGTTTCGCTTTGTGGTGACCGACGGCGCGCCCGACGCGGCGTTTTTCGACGCGTGCTACCGCGCGTATGCCACACCCGCCGTCGTAAACGTCTCTCCGCTCTAGTCCGCGGTGGTGTCCAAAAATTCAAACGACGGCTACGCCGCGTCGCGGTAGTAGTAATGGAACATGCCGGTGAGGCGTTCGCGACGGCGGATCGTTCCGTTCGTGCAGCCAATCTCGCTGCCGGGCTCGATGATTTTTCCCATCACGAATGCCACGTAGCAGGTTATCAGGCCGCCTCGGGTTCAGACCTCAACGGTCGTAAAGTCCATCGCCGCGATACCGGCCCCCTGTGTTTTCAGGAAACTGGCCCACGATCGCTGGCGACCGCGTGACGGCGCCGGCGCCAATCCGTGTTCTTTGAGAGTCTTGGCGACGGTCGCACGGCTGAGGTGATGCCCAAGGCTGCGCGGCCGGTTGCGACCACTCGTTTAGCCCCAACGGGGCTCGGTCCTCGCCATCTCCACGACTATGGCGCGTATATCCTTCATCACCACCAGCCGTCCTGCCAGCGATGAGGATTCTGGGGTTCATGCGAACTGCTAGATGGAGATTCGATTTGCAGGACCGCCCTGCCTGCGGCACCCCTGATCCTCCGCCAGGCTTCGCGCCGTCCTCGACACCAATATTCTGCTCTCCGCTTTCTGGTCGCAGAGCGGTGCCGCACACCAGATTCTGCGCGAACTCTTGGCCGGTCGTAGGATCGCAGTAATCGAGAACCACCTCTCCACCGAGTATGAGGAAATTCTCAAGCGCCACACTGCGGATATCACGCTGACGTTTGACGAGATTGATCGCGCCCTAGATGGCCTGTGCGTCCTCGCCGAGCGTCGGAAGCTCTGCCCCGGCTGGATTCCGGTATTGCCTGACGCTGATGACGAACCGATCCTCCAACTCACCTTTGAGGCCCAGGTGCCCTACATTGTCACCCGGAATGCCCGCGACTTTGCCGGTGCCGAAAGGTTCGGCATCCAGGTGATATCACCTTCCGAATTTCTCAAACTCATCCGCTCGCAGCCATGACCACTCTTACTGCTCAAATCCCCGACAGCCTCGCCCGCAAGCTCGCCGATCTCGCCGCGGGTGAACACATCGCGGTGGATCAAATCGTCACCTTTGCCCTTGCCTCGCAAGTCGCCGGATGGGAGGCGCGCAACTCCGTGGACGCCCGCGCGCACCGTGGCAGCGTCGATGACCTGCGACAGACTCTCGGCCGCGTGCCCGTGCGTCCGCCGCTGGAAGGCGACGAGTTGTAAGCGGTTGTCTGCAGCCGAGAGATTCCTGCTGCCATGAGTTCGTAGGAACGCGCTGCGCCGCCTTCAAATTTCATGTAGGCGCGTCCTTCCCGTCCCGTCCGCCACTCTTGGGCCACGCATCCAAGGGCTCCGCACCACCTTCGCCCACGGAGGAATGGGACACGGACGCACGTGTTGCCTCACGTAAGAATCTTACCGGATGCCTCACCCGCGAACTTACCGGGCGACGACGTTCCAGAACACTGCAATGCAGTCGTCAGGCATGGTCGCTTCCGAGGACACGTGCGAATAGCTTACCGCAGGAAGCGACCATGCCGCCCGCTTCCGTTCGGTAAGATTTTTTGTGAGGCAACGCCCATCGGCCGGTAAGATTTGAGGTGAGGCAATGCGACCAGAAAACGGGTCGAACTTTGCCCTTTGTCCTCGGGTTAAACGAGGCTTGGAACGTCCCGAATTTCTCGTCGCCGGCTTTCCTTTAACAGCTCGAGGCGAGCCAAGGCGGGCGGGCTGTCGTTGGTTGGTTCAAAGTCTTCCACGCTCATCAACCTCATCGGCTGCTTCCTACCCCAATCGTTTAACCTCGCCGGTTGGCCACGAAAAAGCCCCGAAACTCGCGAGAGTTGCAGGGCTTGAAAATTGGTGTCCCCACGGGGATTCGAACCCCGGTTATCTCCGTGAAAGGGAGACGTCCTAACCGGGCTAGACGATGGGGACTAACACGGAACGGCGGAACTTAAGTCGCGCCCGAGTTCCTGCAAGCGTATTTTCCCGCCCAAAAACGCCGCCGCCGGCTCGCCGTTCGCCCGCGCTTGAGTTCAGCCGCCGCTCTCTGTCTTCCTTCGCCATCACCCTGCCCTCCGGATGATTCTCCGCTTCACACCTTACACCGCCGAACTGCGCCACGCGTTCACCATCGCCACCGCTTCGCGCACCTCCACACCGGGGATGCTCGTCGAAGTCGAACACGATGGGGTCATCGGCTACGGCGAGGCCTCGATGCCGCCGTACCTGGGGGAGAGCCAAGCCTCCGCCGCCGCGTTTCTCGCGCGAGTCGACCTCGGCCGTTTTCCCGATCCATTTCAACTCGGGGAAATTCTCCCCGCCATCGACGCCCTCGCCCCCGGCAACACCGCCGCCAAGGCCGCCGTCGACATCGCCCTCCATGATTGGATCGGCAAAAAACTCGGCGCACCGTGGCACCGCATCTGGGGCCTCGACCCCGCCAAAGCTCCGGTCACGTCCTTCACCATCGGCATCGATACGCCGGAGGTCGTCCGCCAAAAAACCCGCGAGGCCGCGCCTTACAAAATCATCAAGGTCAAACTCGGCCGCGATCCCGCCACCGACCGCGCCCTCATCGACGCCATTCGCGAGGTCACCGACCGCCCCATCACCGTCGATGCCAACCAGGGCTGGCCCGACCGCGCCGAGGCGCTCCGCATGATCGAGTGGCTCGCCACCCGCGGCGTCATCTTCATCGAGCAACCGATGCCAAAGGAAAATCCCGCCGACACCGCGTGGCTTCGCGAGCGCAGCCCCCTTCCGCTCATCGCCGACGAGAGCGTGCAACGCCTCCCCGACGTGCGCCGCGCGCTCGGCGTTTTCGACGGCATCAACATCAAGCTCATGAAATGCACCGGCCTCCGCGAGGCGCACGACATGATCACGGTTGCCCGCGCCCTCGGCCTCAAAGTGATGCTCGGCTGCATGACCGAGACGTCCTGCGCCATCTCCGCCGCCGCCCAGCTTTCGCCGTTGGTTGACTGGGCCGACCTCGATGGCGCTTTGCTCATCAAGAACGACGTCTTCCTCGGCACAACCGTCGTGGACGGCAAACTCACGCTCAACGATCTGCCCGGCATCGGCGTCGTGAAACGCTAAAGCTCCCGACCCCAAGTCATCCCGTTTCCGCCGTTTATCGCCGTTTCCCGCCATGCCCGCCGCTCCCACGCTCCGCGAAAAAATCGGCCAGCTCCTCAACGTCGGCTTCCGCGGCTGCGCGCCCGCCGACTGCACCGCCATCGAGCGCGACATCCGCGAACATCACGTCGGCGGCGTCATTCTCTTCGACCAAGAAATGGCCGGCGGCACGATCGATTCCGGCCCGCGTCGGCGCAACATCGAGTCGCCCGAACAGGTCCGCGCGTTGCTCCGCCACCTGCAGTCGCACGCGCAGATTCCCCTCCTCACTTCGATCGACCAAGAGGGTGGCCGCGTCAACCGGCTCAAACCCGCGTATGGTTTTCCTCCAAGCATTTCCCATCAGGAGCTCGGCGCGCTCGACCGACCCGCCGAGACCTACCGCCACGCCGCCGCGACCGCGCAGACGCTCGCCGACCTCGGCTTCAACCTGAACCTCGCGCCCGTCGTCGACCTCGACGCGCACCCCGACAACCCGATCATCAAGGGCAAGGGCCGCGCCTTCTCTTCCGATCCCGCCGCCATCGTCCGCCACGCGGCCGAATTCATCCGCGCCCACCGCGCGCACGGCGTGCTCACCTGCGCGAAACACTTTCCCGGTCACGGCAGCGCCACCGGCGACACGCATCTGGGCCTCGTCGATGTCACCGCCACTTGGCACGAGCGCGAACTCATCCCGTTTCAGCAACTCATCGCCGAAGGTCTCTGCGACGTGATCATGACCGCCCACGTTTTCAACGCGAAGCTCGACTCCGACCATCCCGCGACGCTTTCCCGCGCGGTGATGACCGGCCTGCTCCGCGAGCAACTTGGCTTCGACGGCGTCATCACCAGCGACGACATGGAAATGAAAGCCATCTCCACCCGCTATGGCCTCGCCGAATCCGTCCCGCTCGCCATCGAGGCCGGCCTCGACGTGCTCTGCTTCGGCAACAACTTGACCTACGATCCCGCCATCGCCGGAAAAGCCGTCGCCATCCTCGTCCGCGCCGTGGAGTCGGGCCGCATTCCCGAGAGCCGCATCGACCTTTCCTACCACCGCGTCCTCGCCCTCAAACGCAAAGCCGCCCTCATCCCATGAAGCCACGCCTCAATATCATCGTCGCCGCGCTCTCCTTGTCCGCCGCCCTCGTGTTCTCCGGCTGTGCCACGACTCCCGGAAAACTCTCCGCCCGCAAAGGCGACGAGATCATCGTCGCCGGCCAGCTCTTTCATACCGGCACGCCCGTCGTCACGTGGATGGACCCGGGCGGCTACGACGCCTACCGCGTCGAACGCCGCTTCGGCCCGTTCGACAAAAGCAGTTACGAGCAGACGGTCGCCGCCGCCAAGGACATCACCACACCCAACCGTTACAGCGCCCGCACCAACACACTCTCGCCCGATGAGATCGAAAAAATTCGCGGCGGTGGCTGGACCCTTCCCCAGCTGCAGCAAGTCGTCGATCAATTCGTCCTCCACTACGACGTCTGCGGCCTCAGCAAGATTTGTTTCAACGTCCTCCATGACCACCGTGGTCTCAGCGTCCATTTCATGGTGGATATCGACGGCACGATTTACCAAACGCTCGATCTCAAGGAACGCGCCCGCCACGCCACCACCTCCAACAACCGCTCCATCGGCATCGAGATCGCCAACATGGGCGCTTACCCGCCCTCCAATACCAAGGTCCTCGACGAGTGGTATCAGCGCGACGCTCAGGGCCGCCTCGCGATCAAGATTCCCGCCCGCGTCGGTGATCCGATGCTCCGGGTGAAAAATTTCACCGGCCGTCCGGCCCGGCCCGATCTCGTGCGCGGCGTCGTGCAAGGCCGGGAACTCGTCCAATACGATTTCACCCCCGAGCAATACGCCGCCCTCATCAAGCTCACCGCCGCCCTCTGCAAAATATTTCCCCAGATCAAGCCCGACTTCCCCCGCGGCTCCGACGGCCAAGTCCTCCCGCAGAAACTCCCCGATACCGAACTCGCGGCCTTCAAAGGTGTGCTCGGCCATTACCATATTCAGACGAACAAGACCGACCCCGGCCCCGCCACGCAGTGGGAGAAAATTCTCTCCGGCGCAAAATCCCTCCCGCCCACCTCAAAATAATTCCCTCTCCCCCTGTAGGAGCGGCTTTACGCCGCGCCCACGCCCCACGCCGCGCCCACGCCCCTACCTACCCACCTCGCGGCGTAAAGCCGCTCCTGCCCGCCGACCGCAGCGCCTGGATTTCCTGCGACGGACTCAACCGCCACACCGTCCCCCGCCAGCTCCACCTTCGCCGCGAATTCAGGCAACGCGGCCACCTCAACCGCGTCCTACTCTCACCCGACGCCGGCTGGTTTGATCCCGCCAAACCCGGCGGCGCACCTTTCGCCCCTTCGACCTCCTCTCCACAGTTTTCTTGCCTCTGCTTCGCCCCGAAAATTTCACTGATTCCGAAATCGAACAACTCACCGTCCGCAACCCCGCCGCTCTCGCCGTCCGCGGGCGCGCCACCGCCTAAATCCAGCATATTTATGAAATCTCCGCTCCTCGCTTTCCTCGTTGTGCTCGCCCTCACCCTCACGGCCCCGCTCCACGCTGCCACGCCCGCCACCACTGCGTTCGTCAACGTCTCCGTCCTGCCCATGGACACCGAGCGCGTCCTTAAAAATCAAACCGTCGTCATCACCGGTGACCGCATCGTTCGCCTCGGCGACTCCGGTACCACCACCATCCCCGCCGATGCCCGCAAGATCGACGGCACCGGCAAATTCCTCATGCCCGGCCTCGGCGAGATGCACGGTCACAACCCACCCCTCGGCTCCTCGCCCGAGTATATCCGGCAGATCTTTTTCCTCTTCGTCGCCAACGGCGTCACCACGTTTCGCGGCATGCAGGGCTGGCCCGGCCAACTCGAACTGCGCGACCTCGTAAACTCCGGCGCCATCACCGGCCCCACGCTCTATCTGGCCGGACCTGCCTTCACCGGCAACGGCCCCGCTGCGACCCGCTCGCCCGCCGCCGCCGAAGCCCGCGTGCGCGAGCAAAAAGCCGAGGGCTGGGATCTGCTCAAGGTCTTGCCCGGCCTCAAACGCGACGTCTACGACGCCATGGCCAAAACCGCCGACGAGGTAGGCATCCGGTTTTCCGGGCACGTTCCCGCCGATGTCGGCCTCGTTCACGCGATCGAGCGTCGGCAAGAGACCGTCGACCACCTCGACGGTACCATCGAATACCTCGGGGCGGAGACGGCCCCTGTCGATGCCGCCAAACTCGCGGCGATGGTGAAGCTCCTCCGCGATTCCGGCACGCTCATGGTGCCAACGATGCCGCTTTGGGAAACGATCATCGGTTCCGCCGATCTTGCCCCGATGCTTGCCTACCCCGAACTCCGCTACATGCCGCGCGCCGAAGTCGAGCGTTGGAAAACCGGCTACGAGCGCCGGCTCGCGGACCCGAAATTCTCCGCCGCCCGCGCCCGGCAAATCGCCGCCAACCGCAAGATCGTGCTCAAAGCCCTCGCCGACGGCGGCGTCACAATTCTCTTCGGCACCGATGCGCCCCAGCAATTCAGTGTCCCCGGATTCTCCGTCGTCCGCGAGATGCAAGCCAACGTCGCTGCCGGTCTCACGCCTTACCAGGTGTTGCAGTCCGCCACCAAAAACGTCGGCGATTACCTGAAGGCCAAAGACACGTTTGGCCTCGTCGCCCCCGGCCACCGCGCCGACCTGTTGCTCCTCGACGCGAACCCGCTGCAAGCGATCGGCCACATCGAGCAGCGCGCCGGCGTGATGCTCCGCGGCCGCTGGCTCCCCGAGTCTGAACTCCAAGCCGGCCTCGCCCAAATCGCCGCCGCCCAAGCGGCACCGAAGTAATCGCTCGTCCGTCTGTAGGCCCGACCGCTGGTCGGGCGGTCTTTCCGCTGACAACCGACCGGCGGTCGGTTCTACCGTCGAAACCTGGCCCATCTCACCCCGCACCACGGCAACCTTGCTAGCAGTCCGCCCCGTGTTACCCTTCCGGAGTATGGGAGCGACGAATCAGGATATCCGCTGGAAACAGCGTTTGCAGAGCTTTCGTAAAGCTTTCGGCCAGCTCGCGGCAGCGGCGAAGTTGGCTGGAGAACGACCGCTTTCTGAGTTGGAGCAGCAAGGCCTGATTCAGGCCTTTGAGTTCACCCACGAACTTGCTTGGAACGCGCTGAAAGACTTTCTCGATTCGCGCGGCGCGACAAACCTCTACGGTTCGAAGGACGTCACCCGCGAGGCCTTCGCCCGCGGGCTGATCGCCAACGGCGACGACTGGATGGCCATGATCGAGGGCCGCAATCGCAGCAGCCACACTTACAATGAAAAAACGGCGCGCGAACTGAACGAGGCGATCCTTCGCTCCTTCATGCCTGAGTTTACGAAATTCGCCGCGCGATTTGCGGATCTCGAACGAGAAAAATCATGATCCCTGATCACGGCATTTCGGAAGCCACGGTCTCGGCCATCGTCGGCACGCTGAGCCGCTTTCCCGGCGTGGAGCGGGCCGTGCTGTTCGGCTCGCGCGCCAAGAGGACCCACAAACCCGGCTCCGACATCGATCTCGCTCTGTCGGGGTCAACTCTCGACTGGCGCACCGTCGGAAAGATTTACGACGCGCTCGACGATCTCATGCTCCCCTATCGGTTCAGCCTGATCGTGCACGACCGCTCCACCGACACAGAGGTCGCCGCGCACATCGCTCGGGTCGGCGTTCCCTTGTTTGAACGGGAGACCGTCGCAGCCGAGGCTTGGGCTCCGCCGCCTACTCCGCCTTCTTCCCGAACCCCGGCTCGATCTTAATCAAGGCCGTCGCCGCGAAGGACGGGATCGTCGCGATTAACACCCAGATAAAAAACTTCGGGTAGCCGAGTTGGTCCTGCAACCAGCCCGCGCCCATCCCGGGCAACATCATGCCGAGCGCCATGAAACCGGTGCAGATCGCGTAGTGCGCCGTCTGGTTTGGGCCGCGCGCAAACCTGATCATGAACATCAGATACGCCGCGAACCCGAAGCCGTAGCCCAACTGCTCCACCGCGAGCAGTCCGCTGATCAACCACGGATCGTTCGGCAGCGCGATCGCCAGATACACAAAAACCACGTTGGGCAGGTTCATCGCCAAAATCATCGGCCACAGCATCCGCTTCAGCCCGTAAACCGAGATGATCCAGCCGCCCAAAATCCCGCCGATCGTCAACGCCGCCACCCCCACCGTGCCATAGACGAGCCCGACCTGCTTCGTCGTCAGCCCCAAGCCGCCCTTGGCGGCATCATCGAGCAGAAATGGCGTCACGAGCTTGAGCGCCTGCGACTCCGCAAACCGGTAGAGCAAGAAAAACGCGAGCGCCGCGCCGATCCCCGGTTTTCGGAAAAACGCCGCAAACACCGTGGCAAAATCCGCCCACAACGCCCCCGTGCGCGGCACCGGTCCATCCGTCGCCGGTTTAGGCAGCGCGAAATAATGGTAGAGGCCCAGCATGACAAAAAACACCGCCAAAATCCCGAACACCGCCGCCCACGCCGCCGCAAAGCCGCCGAGCCGCTCCGCCAACACCCCCGCAAGATACACCAATCCGCCTTGGCCCGAAAGCGTGGCCAGCCGGTAAAACGTGCTCCGCACACCGACAAACGCCGCCTGCCGATGGGTGGGCAACGCGTGCAGATAAAATCCGTCGGCCGCGATGTCGTGCGTCGCCGAGCCGAACGCCATCAACCAAAACACCGCGAGCGAAGCCTGGAAAAATGCCGGCCCCGGCAACGTGAGCGCGACCGAAGCGAGCGCGGCGCCGATCACGATTTGCAGCGCCACGATCCAAAATCGTTTCGTGCGAAACAGGTCCACCAGCGGCGACCACAACGGCTTGATGACCCACGGCAGGTAGAGCCAACTCGTGTAGAGCGCGATGTCGGTATTGGAGACGCCGAGGTTCTTATACATCACCACCGATAACGTCATCACGACGACATACGGGATACCCTGCCCGAAATAGAGCGTGGGAATCCAAGTCCACGGGGTGCGTTGCGGAGCGACAGGTTGGTCCATGGGAAAAAATTAGGGGTGGAGGCGGAGCGGTCCGCTGGTGGGAGCGAGCTTGCTCGCGACTCCAGGGCCAAAGTCGCGAGCAAGCTCGCTCCCACAAATCCTCACGACCTCGTTTCCGCCCCGAAAGAAATTGTTTTCGAGCACCCTCAGGAGGCGGACCGGTCCGCTGGTGGGAGCGAGCTTGCTCGCGACTCCGGGGCCAAAGTCGCGAGCAAGCTCGCTCCCACAAATCCTCACGACCTCGTTCCCGCCCCGAAAGAGATTATTTTCGAGCACCCTCATCGTTAAGCCCCAGGCGCACCAAGTGCGGGAATCGGCAACGCCACCCGTGCGCTCTCGTTGCCAAGTCGGTCCACCGCCGTGACCACGGCGAAATCGGGCGCACCGATTTTTGCGTCGGCTCCCAGCGCGAGCGGCGGAGCGCCGGCGGGCTGCACGACGAAACGCCACTGGCCTCCGGCGCGGAGCCACACCGCGAAATTCGCCGCCGCTTCGCCCGCGCCCGGCGTGATCACAAGCGTCGCAGGCGCACCCGAAGTCTTCGCGGGCGTGATCGCCAACGTCGGCGCAGGTGGCGGGATCGAGTCCAGCCAAGGCGTCGCCGGCACGAGCGCGGGCGTCGCATACGGCCCGGCCGCGAGCGCATCGTTGAGTCCGCGCGCATTTTTCAGGAGCGGCACCATACTGAAGTGAACATGCCCGGTCGCGGCGGGGCGGGTGCGCAGCAACTCAATCTGACCCGTGATCTCGGCCGCTTCCCAAGGCTTCGGCTCGGCGTTCACTTGGCTCGTATAAAGTCCCGGCCACAGATGGCGTTTCGACGGATTCTGCGCGGCCCAGTAATCGAGCAGCACGCCGAAGGCCTGCGCTTTCTGCGCGCGGGGCCAGTAGAGTTGCGGCGTCAGATAATCCAGCCAGCCGCGCTCGATCCAGAGCTCCACGTCGGCGTAAAGTTGGTCGTATTGGCTAAAACCAGAAATTCCCGCCGGCCGCCGGTCGGGCCGGCCGATGCCAAACGGGCTGATCCCGAAGCGCACGTGATTTTTCTCGCTACGGATGCCGCGGTGGAGCGCCTCGACGAGTTGGTTCACGTTTTGGCGCCGCCAGTCGGCGCGCGAGAGTTTGCCGCCAGTCGCAAGGTAACGTTGCCACGCAGGTCCATCGGGGAATTCGAGATTTTTTGCGGCCGGCGGCGCACCGGGATGGGTGAGCGCGGCGGCGTTGGCCGCGGCGGGCCGGCGGTCGGCAACCGGGTAGGGATAAAAATAATCGTCGAGATGGACGCCATCGAGATCGTAGTTGCGGACGACTTCGCGCACGACATCGAGCGTGCGTTTTTGGGCCACGGGTTCACCGGGGTCCATCCACATGAGTTCGCCATAAGTCTTCACCACGCCGGGGTGCGTTTTGGCCAAATGGCTCGGGTCGAGTTCGGAAACCCTACGCTGGTGGCGGGCGCGGTAGGGATTGAACCACGCGTGTAATTCAAGGCCGCGGCGGTGCGATTCCGCGATCCACTCGCGCAACGGATCGTAGAGCGGGCTTGGCGCGCGGCCCTGTTTCCCGGTGAGAAATTCCGACCACGGTTCGATCGACGAGGGATAGATCGCATCGGCGGCGGGCCGCACTTGCAGGACGATCGCGTTGATGCGCAGGGCTTGCGCGCGGTCGAGGATCGCGAGCATTTCGGCCCGTTGCTGCACGGTGGGCAGCCCGGGTTTGCTGGGCCAATCGATGTTGGCGACGGTCGCGACCCACACGCCGCGAAATTCGCGCGGCGCGGGCGGTGGCTCGTCGGCGGGGTTCACGACCGCGACGGCCGCGGGCGCGGCGGGCGGCGCGGCGGGCGGCGTAGTGCATCCAGAGAAGCAGAAAGCGAGCAATAGCGCGGCGAGCGCAAAGAGACCGCGGGGGAAAGGTGGCACGGGCGTCCCGCCCTTGGTTTGGCCGACCTGGGCGGGACGCCCCTGCCACCACGGACCGATCTCCGCATCGGCCAGATGTTTTTCGGCGGCCATCATCCATTCGCTGAGCCGCGCTCCGCCTGTAGAACCGACCGCTGGTCGGTTGCGGGAAGTAGAAAAGCCCGACCGGCGGTCGGGCCTACCGTTCGGGCAACTCTGGGTCGAAAGCGCGACACGCGTTTCAAGCTTCATGGAAAGAAACTTCTCCGCGGATCCCCAGCGCACGGCGCACATCACCGGCCACGGCATCGAGCGCGGTCTGTGCGGCGGCGACGTCGGTCTTAAGGCGGAGCGCAACGATCGCAGTTTTCACTTTATAAACACACGCCTCCAGCGCGGCTTTGGCTTCGGTCTCACTCGCGCCCGTGGCGCGCACGGTCAGCGCGATCGCGCGGCGGTAGAGCTTCGCGTTCGTCGGCATCACATCGACCATCAGATTGCCATAAACTTTGTGCAGCCGCACCATGATCGCGCTGGAGAGCGTGTTGAGAAAAATTTTCTGGGCCGTGCCGGCCTTGAGGCGCGTGCTGCCGGAAATCGTTTCGCTGCCCGTATCGAGCGTGACGCCGATCTCGGCCTGGGCGACGACGGGAGAATCGGGATTGTTCGCCACCCCGATCGTGAGCGCACCCGCCGCGCGCGCGGCCTCCAATGCACCGAGCACAAAAGGCGTCGCCCCAGAAGCCGCGAGACCGATGACCACGTCATTGACCGTGGGTGCGACAGCACGCACATCGGCGGCCCCCTGCGCGCGGTTGTCCTCGGCTCCTTCGACCGCTTCGAACAACGCCTGCCGCCCGCCTGCGAGCAGCGCGACGGCCCGGTCCTTCGGCCAGGTAAACGTCGGCCAAAGCTCCACACTGTCGAGGAGGCCGAGTCGGCCGGAAGTGCCGGCACCGGCGTAAATGAGCCGGCCGCCCGCAGCGATGCGCGGCGCGGCCGCATCGACCGCGCGCGCGATTTGGGGCGCGGCGGCGTGAACCACATTTGCCGCGAAGACTTGGTCTTCGGTGAAGGCGCGGATGAGTTCGGTCGTGGCGTAAAGATCGAGATCCGGGTGCCGGCCGCTGGGGGTTTCCGTGTT
>CAMBRG010000056.1 GCA_945869845.1 Opitutus sp. GAS368
CGCCACCGCCCAACTGCTCGCTCACCTCGGGCTGCGCCTGCCCAAGGGCACCCGTGAAGTCAGCAATGTAGTGCCGAAAATCAGCCCCTAAATCGCGTAAGTATCTGCCATAGAACGTAACGGTTTTTTGAACTGCGGAACTCGGGCTAGCGGCGGCCGACGCCAAATTTTTCCCAGAAGATTTCAACCGCCTCATACCCACGTCCCTTGGTAAACAGACTGTCATTGCGAGGAGCGTAGCGACGAAGCCATCCAGCTGGATTGCCGCGGCGCGCTTCGCGCACCTCGCAATGACAAGCGACTAGAAGTTAAGGGACGTTGGTATCAGCCGCGGGAGCGGAGTCGTCGGTTCCGACAAAAAGGCCGGTAAACAGGAGCGAAAGTGAGCGGAGCCGCATCAGCATCCCGGAGAGCAGATCCCGCGCCGACCGCCCGTCGCTCTACCGCACCGAAGCCCGCGCCAGGCTGATGGCAAAGGCGATGAACACCACCCCAAGGACTCGGTCGATCCAGTGTCCATAGCGCAGAAACGCCGCGCGCACGGCCGGCCGGGTAAACAGCACCGAGACCAAGCAAAACCAGCCGGTCGTGGCCGCCACCATCCACGCGCCATAGCCCGCCTTGATCACCGTGGGCGTCTCGGCGCTGATCACGGTCACAAAGAGGGCGACGAAAAAAAGCGTCGCCTTGGGGTTGAGCGCATTGGTGAGAAACCCGGTGAGCCAGGCCGCCCGGGCGGTTGGCTGCGCGCGGGATTCTTGAACGCTCTGGTCCGCAACGGCAGGATCCGAAACCGGCGAACGCGACGGAGAGCGCAGTGCCTGCCAACCGAGCCACGCGAGGTAGGCGGCGCCGGAGTATTTCACGAGGTCGAATGCGACGGCCGAACTTTTAAGAATCAGGCCGAGCCCGAGCAGCGAATAGGTGACGTGGAGCGTGATGGCCATGCCCACCCCAATACTGGTCCAGATCGCGGTGCGCCGGCCGTGACGCAGGCTCTGGCGCAGCACGATCGCGAAATCCGGGCCCGGGCTCGCCACTGCGAAAAAATGAGCGAGCGCGACCTTAGAGAACTCGAGCCAAATGAAGTCCATCGAAGACGCTAAATTCGCCTGTTCCAAATCCTCAATCTGGACGAGATTGTGCTCAACCAACGCCGCGCCGAGGCGACGATTGGCGTTCATCAGCAACGTTCGATGTTAGGTGGACCTGGCGAACCCGAATCAGGGGTGATTTAGAGCGAGGCCTTAAGCGATTTCTTTTCCCGCACGCGAAACGCGGAGACCCGCTTCAGCAACTCTTTTTTGAGTTTATCGAGACCGGTACCCTCGCGGCAGGATATCTCGGCGACGTCGACCTTATGGCGTTTCTTGAACTTCACGAGTTGGGCCGCCGCCTCCGGCACGTCCATTTTGTTTGCCGCAACCAGACGCGGTTTTTCGAGCAGGGCGGGGTCGTAAAGCTTAAGCTCGTTCAACAGGTGCTTGTAATCCTCGCGCGGATCGCGGGCATCGGTTCCGGCCATGTCGATGATGAGCACGAGCACCGCACAGCGTTCGATATGACGGAGGAAGCGGTGACCAAGACCACGGTTCTCGTTTGCCCCCTCGATCAAGCCGGGGATGTCGGCCAGCAGCAGGTGACGATGGCCTTTTTTTACGTCCAGAAAATCGATCACTCCGATCTGTGGATGCAACGTGGTGAACGGATAGGCGGCCATCTTGGGCCGCGCTTTGGTGATCGCGTTCGTCAGCGAGGACTTGCCCGCATTGGGAAAGCCCACCAACCCGACATCGGCGATGCTCTTGAGCACGAGGCGATAGACGCCGCGCCCGCCATCGAGCCCATCGTTGGCCCGTTTCGGGGCGCGATTCGTGGAGTTCTTAAAATGGGTGTTTCCCCACCCTCCGTTGCCGCCTTTGCCTAGAATCACGCGTTGGCCCTCCTCCACGATTTCGGCCACGGGCAGTTCCGTCGCCTCGTCGATCACCACGGTGCCGAGCGGCATCCGCAGTTCGGCGGATTTACCCTCGCGGCCATTGCAATCCTTGCCTTGGCCATGCTCGCCACGCTCGGCGTTCCAGTGCGGCTGAAACTTGTAGTCGACCAGATTGTTGGTGTTGACGTCGCCCACCAAGATCACGTCTCCGCCCCGTCCACCGTCGCCGCCGTTTGGACCGCCCCACGGCTCATATTTCTCTCGCCGAAATGACACGCAGCCGCGCCCGCCGTCACCGGCCTTTACCTTGATTACACATTCATCGACAAACATGGCGTCACGATGCAGATGCTTCCCCCTTTGCCAAGGGGGGTCTTGTTCCCAACCCAAACGCAAATCAAAGCGCGATTTTGATGCCCTTACGCAAGTAGGTTGGCACGTCGAGATCCTGACCGTCGAATAGGTTGCGATCCGTTTTCTCGAAATGTCCGCGACTTTCAACTTCACCGAACCCGAATTCGTCTTGGTCGCGTTTTTCGGCTGCCGTCAAATCCAGTTCAGTCGGCACCACCCGGTCGCCGGTCGCCGCGGTTCGAGGAACCGGTGCCGCCTCGATCTGGGCCGTTCCCGGCCGGGGCCTCGCCGCCGATGCTAGGCGCCGCTGCAAGCCGCTTCGACCGACGAGGTCACTGGTCCCGATCACACAAATTTCAACGCGCTGCTGCATCCCTTCGTCGATCACCGCGCCCATAATCAGATGCGAATCCCGGCCGAATTTCTCGGCGATAGCGCTCATCAGGTCGTTGACCTTGGGCAGCGTCAGATCGGTGCCGCCGGTGATATTGACGAGCAGACGGTCGGCCTTACGGGAGAATTCCGGCGTGTGGAGCAGCGGGCACAGCTTCAAGCTCTCGATCGCATCGGCCGCCGCGTTTTCGCCGGCGCCTTCGCCTAAACCGAACAACGTTTTCCCGCCGCGTTGTTGAAACGCCTGGCGCAGGGTGGCGAAGTCCAAATTGATGAGGCCCGTTTTCATCAGCATCGCCCAGATTGATTTCACCCCCCGGCCGATCCACTCGTCCGCCCGGGCAAACGAATCCAGCACCGTCTCGTTTTCTCCCGCTTCCTGGAGCAAGATGTCGTTCGGCAGCGGGATGACGGCGTCGCAAACCTTGCGCAGGGCGATCAAACCTTCTTCCGCTTGTTTCAGGCGGCGGCCGCCTTCGAAGCTGAAAGGCATCGTCACAAACGCGATCACCAGGGCTCCGGTCTCGGCCGCGATTTCCGCCACGGCGGGCGCGGCACCGCTGCCGGTGCCACCGCCCATCCCGGCGATGAGGAAGACAAGGTCGCAATCTTTCACGACCTTGGAAATCTTCTCCCGATCCGCTTCCGCCGCCTCGCGTCCCAGCTCGGGATCACCGCCGGCCCCGAGGCCGCGGGTGATGCTCATCCCGATCAGCACCTTGTCTTGAACCGGAGAGCTGGCGAGCGCCTGATAATCAGTGTTGATCACCGCGAGCTGCAGGCGCTCGAGATTCTCCATTTTCAGTCGGTCGACCGCATTGGCCCCGGCACCGCCTACGCCGACGAGCTTGATGGCAACATTACGGTCCGTGAGAAGTGGGTGTTCGAGGGGAAGTTCGTGGAGATTCATGGTGCGAATCAGGAAGTGGCAAACAGCCGGGATACACTGTGGAGGAATCCGGCTTTACGTCGGATCGGCGCCGATTTTTCACCCTGCGAGCTGACCCCGTAATAGAGCAGACCAAGCGCCGTGTGGTAACCGGGATCGCGGAGATTTTCGGCGACCCACGACGGCGTTTCGCCTAAATGCGCCGGCACTCCGAAAACCTTGGCCGCACACTCGGCGATTCCGGGAAGTTTGGCGGTTCCTCCGGTCAGCACGACGCCGGCCTGACACGTCTCGGTCGAGAACGAGTGGCCCAGCTTCTTCTTCACAACTTCAAGCAACTCCCAGGTGCGGGCCGCGGTGATTTGCTCGATTGCGTGGCGGGGGAATTGGCGGTCACCGATGGCGAAATTCCCATCGAGCCAAACCTTCTCGGACTTGTCGCGGGCTTGAACCGTCGCGCGACCGTGTCTGAGTTTCAGTTTCTCCGCCTGTCCTTCCGTGAGACGAAGCCCGAGGCTGAGATCGTTGGTCAGGTGCGTTCCGCCCATCGGCACCACCCCCGTGGTGTGCCCGACGCCATCTCGGTAGAGCACAAAATCCGTGGTACCCCCGCCGATGTCGATCGCGAGCACTCCGTTTTGGCGCTCTTCGGCCGTCGTCACCATGTGGCCGGACGCCAGGCTCGCGAGGACGAGCTCCCGCACTTCGAGATTAAAGCCCCGGATCACATGAATATTGTCCGCGAGTCGCTGTTCCTGGCCGTGAACCGTCCAGTAGCCGACCTCTAATTTTTGCCCGACAAGATTCTCGGGCGAAGTCGGCACCAACCGGCCATCGACGCGGAAGGGGCGGCGAATGTTGTGCACGACCATCCGGCCGGCCGGCAACTCTTTGGATTTGGCGAGATCACAAACGGTGCGGATGTCGTCGCGACCAATCATGTTGTCCGAAGACTTCACGTTCACGGCGGCTTCGTTGTAGAATCCGTCGAGGTGACC
This sequence comes from Opitutus sp. GAS368, assembly GCA_945869845.1. Classification (GTDB taxonomy): domain Bacteria; phylum Verrucomicrobiota; class Verrucomicrobiia; order Opitutales; family Opitutaceae; genus Tous-C4FEB. Next base: position 4,574 of record CAMBRG010000056.1, read on the forward strand.
GCCGGTCTGGGCGAGGAAGACGAGTTCAATGCGTTCGCCGGCGTCGCGCTCGGCAAGTTCGAGGGCACTGTGCGCGCAATCGCTCGCCGCCTTATAGTCAACGACGGAGCCCTTGATCACCCCGCGGGAAGCGCATTCACCGCGGCCGATGATGGCGAGTTCCCGGCCGTTATATTCGCCGATCAGAGCGGTGATTTTCGAGGTGCCGATTTCGACGGCACCGATAAAACTAGGCTTAGAGCTCACGGGACTTTTTGGAAGAAGGGGAGAAGTTGCCGAAGGCGGGAGAAAAAGAAGTTGAACCCCGGCGGGGCGCGGTGGCGGGTGCCGTCTTGGTCGAAGCGGACGTTGCCACCGGAACCAAGGGCACGTCCAACGTCACAATCGCATCGCGCCCTCCGCCGAGCGTGATGCGTTTCAAAGTGGACCCTCGCTGAGCGAGCCGGTCCAGAATCAGATCCAGCTTGGTGATCTGGGAAAGAGTGTCCGCGCTGGCGCTGAATACCATTGAGGCCCCTGAAGCCGTGCGGACCTCGACCTCCGCATCCGTGTTCAACGCGGCCAAAGAGACAATTCGCCACGTCTTGTAGAGGTGTTCCGCCTCGAGCCGCGCTTTGCCGAGCAAATCGGCTACGACCACCATGCCCACGACCGGGACGAAGCCCTCCCCGTCCCGGACCAATTTTATCGGCTCCAACCACGGCAGCGAATCGACCAACTCGGCCGGAAAGCCCACGCCGGAAAAAACCACGCCGTCGCGGGCTACCAAAAACTGACGCGGCTCGGCTCCGGGTAGTTGGGCCATCATCCGCACCACCGGGGTGCGCTCGGTCAGTCGCACGCGCAACGTGGAGGGGAAAACTTTTGTGAGCACCGCCGACTGAACCTGACCCTGCGCCAGCAACCGCGCCCGAAGGCCGTCCAAGTCGAGCCCCATCAGCGTCGCGTTGCGCGGTAACGCGAGCGTGCGGGCGAGCCAGGTGGCGTCACCACCGAGATAGCCGGTCGTCTCGAGTTGGGTTGAACTCAGTGGCGCCGCCGCCAACCCCGAAGATTTGCCGAAGGTCTCATGCGTCACCCGAAAAACCTGCCACCCCCCCACCCCCACACCGACGATCACCGCGAAAACGAGAGACGAGCGGACGATTGAAAACATGAAACGCTGCCGCCCCCCGCGCGACATGGCGCGGGGCTTCACCGGCTGGGGAATGTCTCTCCAGCTTCGGGCCGTAGGAAAACTGTCGTTGGTCAGACTCACAAAAATTAGCGCGACGCCGCCTCCGAAAAACGCCCAAGCGCAGGCAACACCAGCTCGCGAACCAAAGCCGTGAAATCCAAGCCCACACAGCGCGCACTCATCGGCAGCAAACTCGTCTCTTTCATGCCGGGCAGGGTATTGATTTCCAGCAAATAAAGCTCGGCGTCGCCAACTAAAATGAAATCGACGCGCGCGTAGTCGCGACAACCGCAGGCGGCAAACGCCGCTGCAGCCGCACGCTGTGCGGCCAAGGTCATCGCTGCGTCCAACGGCGCGGGCGCAAAATACTCCGTAGCGCCCACCGTGTATTTGCTGGCGAAGTCATAGACGCCCGACTTCGGCCGGATCTCGACCACGCCCATCGCCGCGCCGCGCAAAACTCCGACCGAAAGCTCGCGGCCGACGAGCCGCCGCTCGGCTAGCCACGAACCGGGAGTGAGTCGCGCCAACGCGCTCGCGAGTTCTTCGCGGCTGCGGTTGATCGTCAAACCGACGCTGCTGCCTTGGTCATTGGGCTTGAGCACAACCTCGGCTCCGAGTTCGGCGACCAAAGACTCGGCCGAGGGGGCGCTCGCCGCTTCAAACGAAACCCCCGCCCCAATTCGGACGCCCCGTTCGGCGGCGGCCCGCTTCGTGAGCGTCTTGTCCATCGTGAGCGCGCTGCTGGCGGCGTCGCATCCGGCGTAAACGATTCCGGCAGCGTCGAGCAGGCGTTGCATTGATCCATCTTCGCCAAATGTACCGTGGAGGGTTGAGAAAACCACGTGCCGCGATGGATTGAGTCCGGCCGGCAGCGCATCCGAGTTGAGTTCGAAAAGCTGCGTGGGAAACGACCGCGCGAGCGCGACCGCACTGGAGCGACCGGAGCCGAGCGAAACGTCTCTCTCGGAGGAAATCCCACCGGCAAACACGGCGATGATCGGGGTTGGCGTCATTTTAAGGTGATGAAAGGTTTAAAGCACGTCGCGCCATTCCTTGCCGTAAAGCAAAACTTCCGGTTCGAGCTCGACTCCATGGGCGTCATCAACGCGCTTCCGAATCTTTCGCACCAAAGCAATCAGATCGGCACTGGTGGCCGACCCGCGATTGACGATGAAATTGGCGTGAATGAGTGAAACCTCCGCGTCCCCTACCCGCTCCCCTTTGAGGCCGCTTTGGTCGATCAGCCGGCCGGCCGAGTTCCCGGGTGGATTCTTGAAAATGCAGCCTGCACTCGGGTCCCGCGGCTGGGATTCCTGCCGCTTCTTTTTGTAGACGTCGATCTGCCGGGCAACCGACTCCGTATCGGTAGGCGCGACCGGCCGAAGCAAAGCGCCGAGCGCAATCGCAGTCTGAAGTTCGGCGCAGTGGCGGTAATCGACGTGCAGCTCGGCGCGACTTGCGGTGCGCACCGTTCCATCCAGTGAAATGAACCGCACCTCCTCCACCACATCGAACATCCACCCGCCCATCGCCCCGGCGTTCATCCGCAAGGCACCCCCGACATTACCCGGAATTCCTTCTAGAAACTCAAACCCCGTGAGTCCGACTTTGGCGGCCAAGCCGCATAAATTTTTCAGCCGAAGACCGGCCCCGACCCATAAAAGCCCATCGGGGCGTGGCTCGAAACCCGCCCACGCTTCGTGCGCCAACGCGAGGACAAGGCCAGCAACGCCTTCATCCGGGACCACCAGATTCGAACCCCGTCCCAGCGGGAAAACGGGAATGCCCGCTGCGGCCGCTGCGACCATCAGCGTCTGAAAATCACGAACCGAGCCGGGCTCGGCATAGAGCCGCGCGGCCCCTCCGATCCGGATCGTGGTTTTCGCCGCGAGCGGTTCTTCGCGGGTAAACTTCGTGGTTTCACCAAGGCGCGGACGAACCGCCGCCAAGAACTCGTCCCAAAACGCGACGTCACCCGGGAGTCTCGAAACCGTTGCAGTCGTCATCCGGCGAAAGTGTTGGTCGCCCGGCGGGGCTGCCCGCTCGGCGCGGTAAGTGTTTCCAAATCCCGCAACATCAGGTCGAGCGAGTTCGCCCGATCCATTCGCCGGAGATTGCCTCGAAATTTTCGGAGCAACCCATCGTTGAAAATCAGTTCAAGCACCTCCGCCCGGAGCTGCCCAAGACCCGACTGTTCGACGACGATGCCGCCGCCTTGACGCTCGAAGAATGAGGCGTTGGCGCGTTGGTGGTCATCCGCCGCGTGGGGAAACGGGATGAGAATGGCCGGGCTTTCACATCGGATGAGTTCGGCGATTGAGCCGGCTCCAGCCCGGGAAACCACCAGGTCCGCCGCCGAGAGCAGTTCGGCCACGCGATCGCTGAACGGGATAAACACCGAGCGCACCGGCGAGCCGAGTTTCGATCTCAAATCGAGATTCTCGGCCGCGCCCTTCCCGAGGCCCGTCACGCAACAGAGTTGAACCCCCTCGTGTGCGAGCGAAGCGACGTGGTCGCGGGCCCACTGGTTAAGTGCACTCGCCCCTTGGCTGCCACCGAGCAGAACAAGGAGTTTTTGCGCAGGATCCAAGCCGAGAGCGACCCGCGCTGCGGTCTGCGGTGTACGCACGATTTCACGGCGGACGGGCGGTCCCGCATATCGGATCGCGGCGGCACGGACACTGCGGAGGTGCACCCCGGGTGGCAGATAGACCCGGGTCGCAAATCGCCCCAGCGTGCGGATCGCAAGACCGGGCACCCGGTTGGACTCATGCAACATCACTGGCAAACCCGCGAGCCGCCCCGCCAGCGCCACGGGTGCTGAAGTGAATCCGCCAAAGCCGACGATGCCATCCGGCGAACGTTCGCGAATGAGCCGCCGACAAAAACGCAGCGCTCGCAATTGGGAAACGATGCACCGGGCCAGTTGCACCGGGTGCCAGGCAAACCCCGAGCCGGGCATCCGGGCGAAATTCAAGTGCGGGTATTTTTCAATTAGCCGCGCGTCGACCTTCTTCTCGCTGATCAGGAGCGTCGCAGCGTGACCGCGCTCCGCCAGCCCCTCGGCCAACGCGATGCCCGGTGAGAGATGACCGCCCGTGCCGCCGCAAGAAATGAGGAAATGGCTCATACCGATACTTCGCGCATCGCGCGCGAGGATTCAGCCAGAACTGCGCGGCCCCAGGTGCGCTGGGTGTTGAGAAAGATGCCGACCAGCAATCCCATCAGTAGCAGGTTAGAGAGACCGGCGCTGATAAACGGAAGCGACATACCCTTGGTGGGAAAAACTCCGGTCACCACGCCGAGATTCACGATGGCCTGGAGGCAGATCAACATGAGGCAGCCCACCACCAGCAGGAAATGAAACAGATTGGGGGCGCGTCGAAGGTGGATCAATCCCGCGACAAAAATCACCGCAAAGACCACCACCACACTCAACGTAAACCAAAGGCCCAATTCCTCGCCGATGACGGCAAAGATGAAATCGGTATGCGCCTCGGGCAGGAAGTTGAGTTGCTGACGCCCCTGCCCGAGACCGGCGCCGTCCGTGCCTCCGGCCGCGTAGGCGGCCAGTGCTTGGTAGAGCTGATATGTGCCGCCCTGCTTATTGCCCTCAACATCGAGAAAGGCCAAAAACCGGCGCAAACGGTTGGGATTGTTGACGACCAAAATGGTGAACGCCGAGACGACCAAAGCGACCGTGGGCACGATGTAGCGCCACTTGGCGCCGGCGAGGAACAGCATGGTAAGGCCAACGATGACCACCAGGGCCGCCGTGCCAAAGTCGGGCTCAAGCAAGATCAGGCCCGCAAAGGCGCCGATGATCGCGAGCGGATAAAGATAGCCGCGCGTAAGCTCAGCGATTCGAGTCTGATTGAGCGCGAGATAATGCGCGAGACAGAAGACCAAACCGAGTTTGGCGAACTCGGAAACTTGCACGCGAACGGGCCCCAAGCCGAGCCAGCGGCGACTACCTTTCACCTCAATTCCGATGTGCGGAATCAGCACCAACCCGAGGAGAAAGAGCGTGATTCCGGCAATCCACCACGAGTAGCGACGCGCATAGTCGAGGTTGACGCGGCTCGCCACGAAACACACCACGCCGGCAAGGAGGACGCCGATCAGTTGCTTGTTAAGATAGAAATAGGGCCCCTGCCGAAACGAGGCACTGGCACTGAACAAGATCGTCAGCCCGAGAATCGTGAGGCCGATGCAACAGACCGCGATCAATGCGGCTGGATTGACGAAGAGACTGGCTCGGGAAGGTGCGACGGGCGCGGGCGACATCGACGGTCGGTCAGAATGCGAGGTGAGCGCGGCGTTCAGACGAGGTTCGCGGTGTGGCGTTCGCAGTTTGGCGGCCGATCAGGGCGCCGGTTTAGGCGCGGGCGCCGTGGGATCGTCGACCCTGATGACGGGCACTTCGGTCGCGGGCACCGGCTTGAGCCCGGCGTCGAGATCTTGCTCCACCGGAGGCACCACAAAATAGGATCGGCCGGGCTCGGCCGGCTTGGCGACAGGGTCAGCGGGCTTCGCAGCAGCCTTAGCTTTGCCGCCGCCAGGGGCCGCCTGCCCACCGGGAATGGAGAGAATCTGTCCGGCGATTATTTTCTGCGGATCCGTGATGTTGTTGGCCACCGCGATGTCGCCCTGACGAACACCGTACTTGCGGGCGATGGTGCCGAGAGATTCACCTATTTTGACGGTATGGGAAGTGGGTTCGCCCTTGGCCTTGGCTGCGTCCGCGGGTGTCGCGCCATTTGCCGGTGTCGCCATCGGAGCGATTGACGCCGCCGGAGGCTGGGCGGTGCCAGCTCCTCCGGTCACCGGAGCTTTGCCGGGGATAATCAATTTTTGACCGAGTCGGAGGGTGCTGGCCGGCTTGAGATTGTTTGCGGCGGCAAGTTCACCGACCGTCAGTTGATTCTTCTTCGCGATCGTCCAGAGGCTGTCGCCCTTTGCGACTGGGTAAGTCGTAGCCGGGGTGACATCGGCGACGGGCGCAGCGACGATGGCGCTGGCGGCCGGCGTGCCGGGACGGGTCGGTGAGTAGCGGACTCCGGCAACGGCGGGCGCAGTGGGATCAAACCCGATCGGCGCAGCCGAGATTGACGACGCGTCGGCGGCACCGCCGAGCGGAACTGAAACCACGGGAGCGGCAGGCGCCAGCGCCAAAGCAGTCTCCGCGGGCTTCGGGGCCGGTTTGCTCGTGGAGCTACAGCCCGGATTGGCAAAAATAAGCATGAGCGCAAAGAGGTGGATGCCCACGACGACGCCGAATACACGGAGGATTTTCATAGGGAAATTTATGTTAGCTTTGGTGAGAAACGCACGATCAATATGAACGATTTAGCAGAGTTGTAGCGTGCAGCGCACTGGAGTTCGCGGGCGACGCATCTGCGCTCAAGAAATCGGCAATTTTGGAGTTCAACCCGCGTGCGGTTTCCGCCGTTTCAACCTCGGAGCTCGGGCATTTTCGAGCGACTCGGAAGGTGCGGGCAGCGGCGTAAAGTTCACCCGGTTGGAAACCGGCGGCACCCCACCAAGCGGCGGCCAAAACAAAACTCTCCCGCATGGGATACGTGGCGAAGACCGTTTCAGCGAGGCGTGGATCGGCGGGCTGCGCCACCGTCGCCACGGCTGCACGAGCCGGCAGCGGCAGATGCCAACGTGAGGCGAAGACTTGCACGGAGCTACCCGCGACGAAGCCGCCCGGAGCCGTGCAGGCAACGAGGGTCCAGTTGGCCGCAAAGCAGGCCGCAGGGTTTGAATACCCATCGAAATCAGTTTCGGAATAATTCGTCCAAAGCGTGGCATCTGCCCGGAAATGCCGCAGGGTTCCGGCTTGGCTTGAGTTCACTTCGCAGACGGCAATTTTCTCCGCTGCCGCGAGCGACCCGCCACCGCAATCGGCGACCAGTTGAGCGAAGGAATAGCCTCGGTCGCAAACGGCGCTGGCCTCAAAGCCGTTGCTCCTCAAAGCGAAGGTCAGGAACTCCACCAGAGTCTCGCGTCCTTCGGAACCGGCAACCGCGATCACCTGACCGCGCCAAAAGAGCGCCGCAAAATCGAGTTCACCCATGCACTCACAACCGGTCGCCCTCGCCGTCATCAGCCACGGATGATCGGAGCGGAAATCCGATGAAAAAATCACCAATCCGCATCGGGCGGCGGCGTCCACGTTGAAATCAAACGCCGTGCCATGGGCTTGATCGTATACCTGAGTTTCAACGACCCCGAGTTTATCCAACAAGGCGGTGAGACCACGTCCGCACGCACCGGCACCGAGGATGGCAACGGGACGAGCGAGCAACGGGCGAAGGAATACGGGAGTGGTGAGCGACATGGGAGTATTTGGGAGCGAAGTTAGGAGAGGCAGTGTTTTTGGTTTTCTGTGCGCTTTTATTGAGGCGATAATTATCGGATCTTCAGCGTGGCGAGACCGATCAGGGCGAAGATCAAGGACAGGACCCAAAACCGCAGGACGACCTTGGTCTCGGGCCAACCCTTTTTCTGAAAATGATGATGGATCGGCGCCATCAGGAAGTAGCGACTGCCCTGCCCGGTCGGGCTCCGGCGTTTGGTATATTTGAAGTAGCCGACTTGGATGATGACCGACGCCGCCTCCCAAACGAATACGCCGCCGACGATAATCAGGGTGAGCGGTTGCTGCACCATGAAGGCGATGATTCCGATCAACCCCCCAAGGGCCAAAGATCCCGTGTCGCCCATGAAAACTTCCGCCGGGTGGGAGTTATACCAAAGAAAGGCCACGCCGGCTCCGACCAACGCACCGCAAAGCACCGTGAGTTCGCCCGTGCCCGGCACGTAGCTGATCAAGAGATAGTCCGAGAGGAGAATGTTGCCCGCGGCATACGCCATAATGCCGTAAACCAGCGCGACGCTGATCGTGCAGCCGATCGCCAGACCATCGAGTCCGTCGGTCAGGTTGATCGCGTTGGAAAAACCCACGAGCCACAGGTAAATGAAGATAAACAGGGCGGGCAGACCCAAGATGCCGGAAAATACCAGCACGGGATGTTTGATGAACGGGATCCAGAGCTCGCGAATTTTGCCGGCGCTGGTCGGGTGCCAAAGCAGCACGGCCAAGGCCACAACCGTGATCAGCGTTTGCCAGAAAATTTTCTCGCGCGAAGAGATGCCGTCGCGATTTTTGTGCACCACCTTCAGGTAATCGTCTCGAAAACCCACGGCGGTGAGCGCGGCATAAACAAAGAGCGCCGTCACGACCCACACATTGGGCATCGCCCACAGCACCGAACTCAGGAACACACAGCCGAAGATGAGCAAGCCCCCCATCGTGGGCGTATTCTTTTTGTCAAAACGTTGCGCGAGATCCCCGGTCCGGTCGTCATCGTAATGCTGGCCAAACTTCAACCGGCGCAACTGGTGGATCAGCCACGGACCGATGATAAATCCGATGATCGCCGCCGTCCCCGTGGCTCCAAGGGTCCGCACGCTGATGTAACGGAGCACACGGAGAGGTCCGAATTGGTCGGAGTATTCTGCGAGATAACTAAGCATGGGCGGAGGCGGGTAAGAGGGTCGCCGGCAGAGCGCGCTCGAGTTGGTATCGGCGGCTGCCTTTCACGAAGATTGCACCGCGGAAACGATTGATTCGGTCGGCGATGTCCGAGAGGTCGGTGGCAATCGCCACGGCCGTGGCTTGATTGCCCCGCTCCAACGCTCCGGCGAACACTTCGGCCGCGTGGTCGCCGATCGTCACCACTTCGTCGCCGGGACGCAGCGCCAACGCCCGGCCCAACTCGCGATGATGGTTGGCCGCGAGTGGTCCCAGCTCTTCCATGCCGCCGAGCACGAAAAGACGGTGAGAAGCTTGCGGAGCGACCGCGCAAAACGTTCCAAGCGCGTCATGCATCGAAGCCGGGTTGGCATTATAGCAATCAAGGTAGAACACGTTCTCCGCAGCATTTCGCCACTCTCCGCGCATGGGGCCCGGAGCGTAGGTAGCGAGCCGAGCTTGAATCTCGTCGCGAGGCACCCCGAGCCTAAGCGCGGCGCAAATCGCGAGCACCGCATTCTGCGCCATGCCATCGGTTACCCGACACAAGGTAAAAGTGAGAGACGGATACTCCTCATCGGCGAGCGCGATGGCCGTGGTGTTTCCCCGCTGGGTGGTCACAAAATAAACCCGATCCATGGGTGGGGCGACCCGCGGGATAACCTCCGCCGGCTCGATGATCAGCTGGCGAACGCCGAGCTCACGGAACGGTCCAAAGCCCGCGCACTGGGCGGGAAAGATCGCCATCCCGGCCGACCGGACAAAAGCGGACAACCGCGATTTCTCGCGCGCGACGCCCTCAAGCGAACCCAATTCCTTGATATGCGCCGGACCGATGAGCGTCGTAAGCGCGAGGTCGGGCTCGATCATTGAGGCTAAGGTCGACATATCACCCGGCGCGCTGATGCCGGCTTCAATCACCGCGAATCGATGCCGGGCCGGATCCAGCCGGGTCAGCGTGAGAGGAACGCCGAGGTGGTTGTTGAGATTTCCCTCGGTTGAAAGCACCGGCTCCTCAGGCGCAGAACCACCGAGCAACAAAGTAAGCAGATTCTTGGTCGAGGTCTTGCCCGCGCTGCCGGTGATGCCGACGACCGGCCCGGAGAATACCCGCCGATGCTCGCGGGCAATCGCTTGAAAAGCCGTGAGCGGATCGGCGACGACAAGTTGCGGCAGGCTGAGCGAGGGATTCGCCACGGCGACAAGTGCGGCCGCTGCGCCCTGCGCTGCCGCCGCGGCGACGAAGTCGTGCCCATCGCGGGTCGCGCTCTTGAGCGCGACAAACCCCTCGCCCGCGCGCGTGCCCCGCGAGTCGATACTGAATCCACGCAGGGGCACGACCGGGACCGACGTCCACTTTCCGGACGTCCAGCGGGCAAGTTGCGTGGGATCAAAAGCGAGCATCAGGACTTTTCCGTAGCGCTGACGATGAGCTCTCGAACAACCTCGCGGTCGTCGAATGGCACGACGGTGTCAGCCAATTTCTGGTAGCTTTCATGGCCTTTCCCAGTGATGAGCAGAGTGTCTCCCGGCTCGCAGATCTCGATGGCCCGCGCGATCGCCCGGCGACGATCGGCAATCCATTCGATGCGCTCGGAGTCGCTGACCCCCGCGCTCATTTCCGCGAAACTATCGGCCAGCGGTTCGGGACCAGGATTGTTGGCGGTCGCGACCGAAAACTCAGCCGAGCTTTGCACCGTTTGCACCAACTGCGATCGGGCGGCGCGGTTTAGATTTTCGCCGCTACCAAAGACGACAACCAAGCGACCGACCGTGAGGGTGCGCAACGCCCCGAGCGACTGACGGATCGCGTCAGACGTGCGGGCATAGTCGACGAACACATTGAACGACTGCCCTGCGTCGATGCGCTCCATGCGGCCGGGAACGCCTTTGAACGCACGAAGCTTGGTCAGAAAGACTACAGGATCACGCCCTAGACTCCAAGCGGTGGCGACGGCAGCGAGAAGGTTGCTGAGATTGGCACGTCCGATCAGCGGTGAATCAATCGACATCTCCCCGCCGGGCCACACCAGCGTGAACGTCGTATTCCTGGAGGTGAAGGCGACATTTGCAGCCCGAACTTGGGCGAAAGTATTTTCCCCGAAAGTTACCCGGCGAACTTCAGGCGGGAGCGCCGCCAGCAGCGCCGCGCCGAACGAATCATCTAGGTTCACCACGGCCGCTTTGGGCAGGGGGCCAGCCCCTCCGGAAAAGAGGCGCAGCTTCACCCCGAAATCGGCCGCGGGTGAACCGGCTCCAGCTTCATTCCCATCGGCATGGTTCGTAAACACGGCGGCGGCCAGTTGGACGCCGTGCACGCGTTTCTGGGCGATGCCTCCGGCGGTCACCTCAAGCACCGCCTGACGACAACCGGCATCGCGCATTTGAGCCATCATGCCGTAGATATCGAGCGACTCCGGCGTGCTGCGATACGCAGGCACGACGCGCGCGCCCAAATCGTAATTGATCGTGCCGATAAGCCCCACCCGTTGATCGCCACTGAGGAAATACTTGATCAAGTGCGCCACGGTCGTTTTTCCGGCCGTGCCGGTGACGCCCACGACGGAAAGGTCGCGGTCAGGGAATTTGAAGTAGCGCTGCGCGAACCGCGCGAGCGCCGCCCGGGCATCAGCTACCTGAATGAAAGTAACCCTCGACGGTGGAAACGCCGGCATGGTCTCTGTGACAATCGCAACCGCACCACGACTGGCCGCCTCGTCGATTGAGTTACCCGCGCCGCGACGAAGATCGGGAATCGCAAAGAAAACATTTCCCGGCAAAACCCGCCGACTGTCAAAAGCGACACCGGAAATCGGGCGGTCCAGGCTCCCCTTCAGTTCGGGGATTTCGACGTCCTCAAAATAGTCGGCGAGCTTCGGTGCTTGTTTGAAGACCCGATTGAGCGAAAGCGTTTCGTGCCGCGTGCGACGCACTTGGCGAGGCGCGAACGCGGCGATCAAAGCATGATTGGATGAAAGATAGCCGAGCATCAGCGAACCCCGTTTTTCGCCAGCAACAAACCCGGCGCCGCGACCGACGATGTGACGGGTTTGATGTCGAGATGCCGGATGAGCTTCTCGGCGATGAGCGTGAACGACGGGGCGGCAATTTTTGAACCATACGCCGCGCCCCTGGTGAGATTTAGTTTTGCGCCGTCGATGATTACGGAGATCGCAACTTGCGGCCGGGACGCCGGCAGGAATCCGACGAACGACGCCACGTGAGCCTGGTTGGAGTAGACGCCGTTAACGATCTTTTGGGTCGTGCCGGTCTTTCCAGCGACCTCGTAATCTTTGATCGCCGCATCGGGCGCCGTGCCTCCTTTTGCCACCACTCCTTGTAAAAGCCGGGCGACCTCACGGGCTACGCGCTCGGATATCACGCGTTCTCCGACCCGCCCCTCGAAACGAAAGACGACTTCGCCCGCAGCGTCGGTTACCTGGCGAATCACGCTGGGCTTGATCAGAAATCCACCACTCGCGATGACGCACATGGCTTGATGCATCTGCAAAGGGGTCGCGGCCACCGCATGCCCCATCGGCATGCGGGTAATTGTGAGACCATCCCAATTTTTTGGTGAGGCGAGCATCCCCGGCGTTTCGAGGCCGAGATTCGGAAATCCGGTGGTGCGGCCGAAGCCGAAGGCCCGTGCGTAATTGTAGAACCGCTCGTCGCCCATCGCCATGGCGAGGTGCGCGGCCCCCTTGTTCGAGGATCGGGCTACAATCTCCGCGACCGAAAGGCGGTGGTCGTAAGTGTGGTCATCTTTTGGCAAACTCCTCGTCCGGCCTTTGTAGTCAACGGTCGGACGGCTGCAGTCGAACGTCGTTTGGGCGGTGACGAGGCTTTCGTTCATGGCCCCGGCCGCCGCGACGATCTTGAAGACCGAGCCGGGCTCATACATGTCGGCCAAAGCGATGTTGCGCATTCGCCCCTCCTCTTCCTTCGACAACAGGTTGTAGCGGTTGAGATCGAACGACGGGTGGTTCCCGAGCGCCAAGATGAAACCGGTGCGGGGGTCACTGACGATAATCGTGGCTTTCTCGGGTTCGAACTTGGCGGCAATGGCGGCGAGTTCCTCGTCGACAATCTGCTGCACCACCGCGTCGATCGAAAGCTTTACACTGTAGCCGTCTGAAGCCGGAACCTCACGGCTGCGGAATTGGGCGAGTTCCTCCCGCTTGCCGTCTTTTTCGGATTCAATCCAACCGTTGTGGCCGTGGAGATAACTGTCGGCGTATCGTTCGATCCCGGTGACCGCCCGTTCTTCGCGATCGACGTAGCCGATGATGTGCGCGGCCAAGGCATTATTCGGGTAAGCGCGCCGGTAAACCCGCTTACCATAGACGCCCTTGACCCCAAGCGCATTGATCGCCGCGAACGTGGATTCGGTGATCGTGTCGCTCAACTTCGCCCAGCGAATCGGTCGGCCCCCGGAGGAATCGATGTCCGTTTCTTCTTCCGCTTCGTCGTCAGCATTCGCTTGGGGTAAAACATCGGCTTGGGCCGTCGCGGCCATGAGGTCGAATTTTAATGGTCCCGTCTCGCCCCCGCGCTGATTCGATTCTGCAGCAGAGCGGCGGCTCGGCGCCGCACTATCAACCGGTCGGTTCTTCGTGTTAAAAATTTTGGTCAGTTCAGCGGGGGGCAGGCCAATCAAGCCGGCGAGCCGGGACCACTTGGCTTCGTCCTCTTTACGCAAAAGCTGAGGATCCACGCCCAAGATGATCAGGGAACGGCTCGTCGCGAGTTTCGCGCCGTTGGTATCCAAGATGTCACCGCGCCGAGCCGGAATGGGATCGATCTTGAAGCGCGCCTTGGAGACAAAACCCAGCAAGGAATCCCGATCAATAACATGCAACCAAACGAGCCGCGCCCCCACCCCGGCGAAACTCAGCAGCACGAATGTCGCGAGGATCAACTGACGGGAATTTGAGGCGAAACCTTTCGACATGGTCACTCCTTGGCCGCGAGCCTAAAGGTTACCGGCACCGCGCGATCATCGAACAGAGCCCGACTCGATTTGGCGACAAGCCGCAAGGTCGGGCTCTCCGTGACGCTCTGCACCTCGGGCAAAATCAGCCCGAGATTCATGCTGGCATTGCGCTGCCTCAGCACCGCCGGGCTTTGTTGGATTTCTATCGCCGTGTTGGTTTCCGCAAGGTGGCGTTTCAGCTCGGCGAGGCGGGCTTCAAGCACCTTGTTTGCATTGGCCGTGATCGAGATCTGATACCGCATCCAGACGGTGCCCAACCCGATCGATCCGCTGAAGCAGATGGTCAGCAGAGTGTAGATCACAAATTGATTTACGAAGGCGTGATTGGTGGTGCGCATGGGGAATGAATGAACGGGTCTGGAGCGGGCAGAATGAGGCGAAGGGTTAGAGTTTCCTCAGAGCGCGCAGTTTGGCGGAACGGCTACGGGGATTGGCGGCGATCTCTTCGTCGGACGGCGTGACGGGCTTGCGCGTGAGAGGCTCGGCGAATTTCGCGCGCAGGTCCTGCGGCAACGAGTCGTGGGCACCCTCGGGCTGGCCGCATTGCCGGCGGAAAAATTGCTTCACGGGTCGGTCTTCGAGCGAGTGGAAGCTGATCACCACCAAGACGCCGGCAGGCGCCAGCTTCGCAAATGCCGCCGGCAAGGCCCGGTCAATGGCTCCAAGTTCGTCGTTCACCGCGATGCGGATCCCTTGGAAAGCACGGGTCGCGGGATGAATTCTGGACGTGTGGCGATCGCGCGGGGGAATCGCCTCGGAGATCAGCGCGGCGAGCGACGCCGTGCGAGCCAGCGCCCCAGTCGCACGCGCCGCGACGATCGCTCGGACGATTCGACGCCAGTTTTGCTCCTCACCAAAATCGCGAATCGCCCGCACCAGCATTTCCTCCGTCGCCGTTTCCAGCCACTGACTGGCGGACACGCCCACGCGCGGGTCCATCCGCATGTCGGCCGGAGCGTCACTACGGAACGAGAAACCGCGATCGACGTCGTCGATCTGAAATGACGAAACGCCCAGATCGAAAAGAATCCCGTCGAAATTCGAAGGTTCGATCTCACCAAGCCGGCCAAAATCCAAATCGATCAGCGTAAATCGAGATCCGTAAATCTCCGACAACTCACCGGCTCGCGTTACAGCGGCAGGATCACGATCCAGTGCGACCACCGAAACATTGTCGGCCGCATCGAGCATCGCCCTCGAGTGGCCGCCGCCACCAAACGTGCAGTCCAAATAACGTCCCGCCGGGCGCGGGCTCAACCACACCAACGTCTCACGCAAGAGAACAGGCTGATGGCCGGGAACCATGGAGGGAAAATGGGGTTCAACGAACGCCGCGGACATGGTGAGAACGTCGGAGTGGTTTGGCTTGCGGGGCAGGCACCGCGCGCAGGACTAACCCGACCCGGACCCGTGAGCTGACCGCGGGCGTGGCCAACGCCGCGAACTCGAGACCTTGCTCTGCCTCGAACCACGCTGGAGCCGCCCGGCGAACGGCGACGCGCCCGGGGGCGGCCCTGCACCCGAGCAGCTGGGCAGCGGAAAATTTGGTGATGCGGCGCATGGCGTCAGATTCCGATTCGGCGCATCACATCGCCAAAACTTGCGTCCGAGGTTCGCGCCTCGACCTTTTCCCACCGTGCGGGTGCGTAGAGATTAAATTTGGTCAACGAGCCGACCAGCACTGCGTCTTTGCCAATT
>CAMBRG010000057.1 GCA_945869845.1 Opitutus sp. GAS368
GGTCCGCAGGAAACTCCCGCACCACCATCGCTCCGCCGCCGTTCTCCTCGATCATCAACTCGGCGAGCGCCTGCAGCGTCACCGGCGGCGGCCCGCCCAGATTAAACACCTCGCCCACCGCCGCCTCGTTGGCCGCCGCGAGCAAGAACGCCTCCACGGCATCGTCCACGTAGGAAAAATCCCGGCGCTGCCCCCCGCCCCAGACTTCGATCGGCTCGTCTTCGAGCAACCGCCGCACCCACACGCCGACGAAGGTCTGGCGCGCATCCTTGATCCGCATTCGCGGCCCGATCGTGTTCGTCAGTCGCAACGCCGTCGCGCGGATCCCGTGCACCCGCGCATACAGCAGGTGAAACGCCTCGCCCGCCGCCTTGTTGATCCCATTCACGTCCACCGGCCGCACCGGATGCTTCTCGTCCACCGGCAAGTAATCCGGCTTCCCGTAGATCTGCCGCGTGCTCGCAAACACGATGCGCACGCCGGGGTTGTGCTTCCGACACGCCTCGAGCAGCGCGAGCTGCGCCCGGCCGTTGATCTCAAGATCGGTCTCGGGGTCCGTCATCGAGTCCATGTGGCTCGTCTGCCCCGCGAGGTTGAACAAAAAATCCTGCCCGCGCACCAGCCGGGCCAGCTTTGCGTGCTCGCGCACATCCGCGCGGTGCACCGTCACCTTGCTCGCGACCCCCGCCAGATTCCGCGCGTTGCCGCCGTATTCCGGAATCATCGAATCCACCACCGACACGCGCGCCCCCAACGCCACCAGCTCCCGCGCCAGATTCGAACCGATGAACCCCAACCCGCCGGTGATGAGCACCCGCGCGCCGGCAAATTTCCGTCCAAAATTCTTCACATCACCCATGCCCCGATTAACCCGGCCCGGCTGCCCGTGCGCAAATGTATTTCCCGTCCGTCCCCGCGGCCGGTGATCACTCCTTGGGCGACAGCGCCTCGGCCAACACGTCCAGCTCGATCTCGTAAAAAACAAAGCCCAACGGCCGCCCCGCTCCGGCCCCGGCCCCGGTCGGCGGCGTGCTTGATCTCAACTCCAGCACACTCGACCCGCTCGGCAGCTCCATCACCGGACCCGCCCGCCGCTCCAGATCTTTTGCGATCGTCCACGTTTCTAAGCGTTGTCCGTTCAACCAAAGCTGCAGATCGCGCGGCTCCTCGCTGCGCAGCAAGCCCCGCATCACCACCCGCAGGCGGCGGCTCTGGGGATTCTCCAACCGCAGGGTCGCGTCGCCTTTCGTCCAGTTCCAGCGCGTCCCCGTGCGCACGATCTGCTCCGGTTCATACCAGCCGTCGCCCAACCGCGACCGGATGTAATAGGGACTTCTCGTGTCGACCAAGCCGTAGTGGGGGTTGATTCGTTCGCTGCCGCCCGCCGGCAGCTGCAAGGCGATCAAGCCCCCCGTGAGATCCCATTCGCCTTTCATCTCGGTGTTCAAGCGCGCCTCATACGTGTGGGTCTCAAAAAATTGCGCTTTCTTCAGCAGCAGAGCGTTGAGCCACAGGCGCGACCACATGTCGGGCACGCGCAAATTGAGGGAAGCGATGTCCGTGCGCCCTTCGATCTTTGCCACTTGCAACAGCTCGCGCCCGACCAGCAGCGGCGGCTGCTGCATCGCCCGCGTAAACCGATCCGCACCCAGCAAGTTGAGCGCAACGACCAGCAGCCCGCAGCCGACCACGAGCCACCGCCGCCAGCCCGCGGCATCCAGCGTCACCCAGTAAAACAGCCCCGCCAAGACGCCGGGATAAAACACCGCCAACACCTTGTAGGCATCGTAGCTCGCATTCGTCCCCAACTGCGCTCCCCGGAAGTTCAGATAGCCATAGCCCAACAGCGGAATGACCGTGAGGCCCAGCGCCGCAAAAGCTCCGCTGCGGCGCCGGATCGCCCCGAGCACCAGCGCCGCCACCAGCAGGGCCACCACCCCGCCCGCCAACCCCCAGCGCCAGCCTCCGCTCAAGGGCTCGAGCGTCGTTGCCGCCACGATCCCCAGCCAGCCTTCGGGCCCCAACATCGGAATCTTCCAGCCAAAATCATACTGTTGCAACAGCGCGAGCCGCTCCGCCAAACCCGCCACCCGCTCCCAAAAAATCACCCCGGCCACCCCCAGCGGCACCACCATCGCCACGCTCCACGCCGCCAACTTTTTCCCCTGCCGCCGCCAGATCGCTTGGCCCACCGCAAAAGCCAGCACCGGCCCCAGCGCGATCAACAGGATAAATCCATAGCTCCCCAGCGCCAAACCATACGCCAACCCCAAAGCGCCACTGAAGCTCGCCGCCCTCGCCCACCCCAATCGCCCCCGCCACAACGCCAGCCCCGCCCACGTCACCACCGCGATCGCCTGCGCCGCCAACAACTGCCCCATCGCCGTGTGCGCCACCGCATACCATGTGATCGGGCTCACGCCATAAAGCGCCGCGATCGCCCAGCTCGCCCGCCCGCCGTAGCCGAGCCCCGCCCGCGCTAGCCAAAACACCACCGGCACCGATCCCGCCAGGATCACCATCGTCATCAGGCTCGTCAGCTCGTGCGGCGCGCAGTCGAGGATGGTGCCGTTCAACGCGATCAATGCCGCCGGCGCGAAGTGATTCAGCCGCGTCCAGTAATCGAAAAAGTTATCCACCGACATCACCTGCACCACCTCCGTGAGGCCCATAAATCCCCCGCGCTCGCCCCGCGCGAATTCCATCAAAACCCGCGCCCCCGCCGCGTAGTCCGCCGCATCGCAACTGCCCAGCGACGTCGTCGTCAGCCCTTTCGCCGCCCGCGCCAACGGCGCGACGAGCATCACCAGCACCACCGCCGTCGCTCCCCACACCGCCCAAAACTTTCCCAGCCCCGCCCGCAGCACCGTCAGGCCCCGCCAACGAATTGCCGCCGCCAGCACCACCACGGGGACCAGTTCACTGGCCCACGCATAGCTGTTGGTTCCGTTTAACCCCAGCCACACTCCCGCCCACACCACGAGCGCCTGCAACGTCAGCCCCGCCGGCAACGCCAGCACCGGCCAAAAATTCCGCCACCGTCCCGGCATCGCCGCCAGCGCCAACCCTGCGCCCCAAAACAGCACGTGCGCCAGCAGTCCGAATGCGACGAGGTAGAAATACATCCGGCGCGTCCTCTACTTCGGCTTCCGCGCCGTCGCAAACACCGACGAACCCCACGCCCAGCGCCCGCCCGCCCGCACCCAAGCGTGCTCCACCGCCATCGCCGCGTTGAACCCCGCCTCCAACACCGCCGGATACGGCTTCACGTCGCTCGTGTCCTGGGCCGTCCGGAAAATCTTCCGCTTCGCCCACAGCAACGGAAACGGCAACGCATTCCAATGCGTCGTCCGCACGTCCTCAAACCCCGAGTGGCGCAGCAGCCCCGCCAATTCTGGCCGCGTGTAGCGCCGCTTCGTCTGACACGAATCATCATGATACGACCACATCCACATGTAGGCCGGCACATTGATCACCACGATTCCGCCCGGCCGCAGCACCCGGAAAAACTCCGCCAACGCCACCGCCGGGTTATCCACCTGGCAGATCACGTCCGCCGACACCACCGCGTCGAACGTCGCGTCCCCTTGCGGCAACGCCGTGATCGAGGCCTCGGCAAACGTCACGCCCGGCACCCGCCGGCGGGCGAGTTCGACGCCGAGCGCCGAAAAATCGATCCCCGTCCACCGCCACGCCGGCCGCTGCGCACGCAACCTCAGCACCAACCCACCGGTGCCGCAGCCCGCATCAAGCACGTCCGCCGCGCCCGCCAGCCCGCCCCGCTCAAGCCCGTGGCGCACGTGCCAATGCAGGGAGGGAAAATACCACATCCGGTCTTCGACCTCTGCGAGCTTCAGATATTCGTCACTATTCATGTGAGCGGCTAAACTTGTTCGCCCTTCCCCGCCGCCCGCAAGGCAATCGTTCAACCCCGATTCCCACCTCCCCGCTCCAATTTTGCCGGCCCGTATAAGGGCGCGCCTCGTGCGCGCCCGGCTCGATTTCTGTTCTGCTCCGCTGGAGACGCGACGCCCCCGTCGCGTTCCGCGACCGCTGTAAGCGAACCGCCCCTCGCTCCCGCTCGCGGCTACCGATTTGGATAAAGTCCGAAACCCGACAGGCAGCGACCTCACCCCTGATCCAGCGGCGCAGCCCGCCAAAACTCGATTCTCCCCAACTGCCGGTGCAACGCCTCCTGCATCAAAACACCAGCGCATTGAGCGCCTGCTTCTGCATCGAGGGACTCGCCCGCTGCCTCACCGCCAACTCCGTCAAAAATGCCGCGACCTCCACCTCCGTCGCCCGATACGGCGACACCGGCGCCAGAAACGCCGCAAACCGCGCGGCCCATCCGCGATAAGTCTGCTCCGTGCGCCACAGAAAACCCACCACGCGCGACGCCCTGATCAAATCCTGCTCCCAATCCATTTTCCCCATATCCCCCGCCGCCACCGGCGGCACCGCGTTCCGAGGCGGAGCGTACGCGGCGCCCGTGGCCACGTTGGCCGGCCGAGTCGCGCCACTCGCCCGCCCTTCCGCCGGCTTGCGAGTCACTGTTTCTTCCGCCCCTCCTGTTCGCCCGGCCGACTCGCCGGACCCCGCTCCCTTAGCGGCCTTGAAAAACCATCTCAGCGCCTCGCGCAGCGCCTCGTCTCGATTCCCCGCTTGCCTTTCGCGCTCACCGATAAAGTCTTGCGCCACCGTGATCGACGCGCCCGCCCGCTTCGCCTTGCAGAATCGCAGGAACGCAAAAACGCACTGTTGCACGTTGTCCTTCGTCGTCTGGCTGCCCGACGTGGTCGCCAGCGCCTCTTTCCAGTTTGGAAACGAAACCGGCTCCGCCCGCTGCTTCGCCACTCGCTCCGAATCTCCAGATTCCCCAGTAAGGCTTTGCACGGGAATTACATTTCCGCCGAAAGCCTTACCCAGCAAGCCCGTTATTTTAACCCATTCACCTTCAACTCACGCCGTTACTCAATCGGGCATCCCCAAAACCCCAGTCCCGCGTTCGTACGCGACTGAGTAAGGGATAATAACACTGTTGGGCAGAAAGAAATCTCAGAATCGTTTTTCGTGGTCATATACCAATATAATACAAAACAGCGGGCGAAATGTCAAAAGATTCTACCGTTCGCTACGCTCACCGCACCGCAGCCAAGAAAAAATATAAGGCCGCGCTGACGCGCAGCCTAAAGAAAACTTGACGAACATTTGCATTTTCTTCATTATAATTAAATATGCTAACTCTTAATCATATTCATCAAGGTGACTCTCTAAAATTGCTTCCCGCCCTGCCCGAAAGCTCGGTCGATTTAATTGTTTGCGATGGCCCTTATGGAGTTACAGCAAATGAGTGGGATAAGATTTCAAATATTCAGGAATTTAATCTTAATCTGATAAAGGAATTTTCAAGAATTTTGAAGCCGGGCGGCGCAGCATATCTTTTCGGGAAAGATGATTGTATTGATTTCATAGATTACCGCCCGCACCTTGAACTCAAATCACGAATAATTTGGTATCAGCCCAGTCGTTTAGCTCAGGGCCGCTTGAATTATACGAATAATTACGATGTTATTTGTTATTTCACTAAGGGTCTGCGGCCTGCGACTTTTGATTTGGATGCCATTCGCGTGGCTCAGTTAGTCGAGTTGGAACATCGGAAGCGATGCGAAAATGTCCCTTCAGTAAAAAATGGCCCTTTCGGAAAGACAAAGTTCAATGAATTAGGAAAGAATCCCGGAAATGTATGGGGAGATATTAAGCAGCTAACTTATAAATCTAAGGAGCTTCTTTCTCGTGATGTCTTAAATACCATTCAAAAGCCCGAAAAGCTAATTGAACGACTTGTTAAGGCCTCATCTAAAGAGGGCGATATTGTCTTAGACCCTTTCGCCGGAGTTGGCACCACTTGGGCTGTCTGCAAAAACCTAAATAGAAATTTTCTAGGATTTGAGATAAACCATCAATTCATTGAAATGGCGGAAACCAGAATCAATCCACCTGCACAGGAGTTCTGTTTGAAATTTGCCTAATT
Source organism: Opitutus sp. GAS368 (assembly GCA_945869845.1). Lineage (GTDB taxonomy): Bacteria > Verrucomicrobiota > Verrucomicrobiia > Opitutales > Opitutaceae > Tous-C4FEB. The sequence continues at coordinate 6,035 of CAMBRG010000057.1, forward strand.
GATTATTCTATTTATGTCACAAGCTGTTTTCCGCAAAATAGTGGAGTTGATTCGTAGCGCTCAAGACCTAGCTGTAAAAGTTGGTCTTCCTAATATTCTTCAGCCGGGATTAGTTAAGGAGATGATTATTGCCGACATCCTCGGCCATAAATTGATCTCGTCGAAACGGAATGCTGATGCTTGCGATCCCAATGACTCGTCTATTCAGTATGAGTATCTTTCTTGTAAAGAAGGTGGTAGCGGGCAGTTGGATAGAATGTTTAAAGCGCCTCCGGCGGAAAGGGCGAAGAGCCTTGAGCGCATCACTCGGAATAAGATGATTTATTATGCTATTTTTTATGAAGAAAATCAGCTAAAGCCAAAGGTTATTTATGCGATAAAACCAGAGGTTTTACTTCACGAGGCTATTCGGCAATTGGACAGGAGTCGAAATGACATTTCTCACTGTGGCTTTTCCAATAATTGGGCGCGTGATAACGGTCTAATAGTTTACGAAGACGGAAGATAAAAGAATCGCCCAACAAGGCGATAGAGCCAATGCCTATGCTTGTCACAGATCGTGCTTACGCACGCTCAGTGCCAATCACAGTCATGGCTCATCTTTGACGTTAGCCAAGGAAAGATGAGCCCTGCGCCTTTGCAGCTTGAGCACGAAACCGCCGAGTATTTTCGGCGCACTCTTGCAGCGACCAAAGAAGGCATGGAATCAGCGTTAGTATGGTCGCCCGTGCAAGAAGGCAGCGACCCAGAAAGCGGCATTCGATGCAGGTTCGAAGGTCCTGCCGTTGTGTTGGGCTGGTATAAGAAGGGCCAGCGACCGAAAGAGTCGTTCTTTGATCTGTGCGGTTTCGCGGTTTCGATTATGCCGAGCACGCTTCAGCACATCGAAGAAAAGAAGATCACTCGCGTGAAGCTCGACACCGGGTTTCCGAAGGGACCTCCTCATTGGCATGTCCTCAAAGTGGGCTAACCAATCGGCACAGCCAACTCGGCCCTCCGGGCCTCGTGGCTGACCTCATACGTTAGCCAAAAACGATCCCATGCTTCGCCGGTTTGAACCCAAGGATGCCGAAGCGCTCGCCGTTGTGTACCGCGACGCGGTTCGAACGGTCGGTCCGGTCGCGTACACCGAAGAGCAAGTGGAGTCGTGGGCCAAGTATCCCGAAGATATTGAGGAGTTCAGGGCCCGCCTGTCTCGCGGCGTGACGCTGATCGCAGAGGAAGACGGCTCTGTCGTGGCATTTGGGCAGCTCGAACCCGACGACCATTTGGCGTTTCTGTACTGTTCGGGACGCTTTTGCCGAAAAGGAATTGGCGCTGAGATCTATCGCGCCCTTGAAGCGCACGCGTTGCAGAAGGGCGTTCCCGCGATTTCCACGGATGCCAGCAGGATCAGTCGCCCGTTTTTCGCCAAGCATGGATATTCAGTTGTGGAGGTTGAGCATGTGGTTCGCTCTGGGATCGAGTTCGAGCGTTTTCGCATGCTCAAGAAATCAGAGGCTAACCAGTCGCTACAGCCAACGGGCGCAAGCGCCCGTGGCTGATCTCAAACGTTAGCCAAAAAAATGATCACTTGGACGCAAGTTGAACGGGACTTTGATTACGATGGAGGCCTGAGAGATATATACGTGCTTGCAGCGACGCTCGCAGATTGGAAAGCGGTGTGCGGCGTTCTTAAGAAACGCCTGAATTTCGAGTTTTCCATCGATGGCGAACCTGCCTCTTTCCCTGAAGACGTCGCTCAAGTGTTTACCATGCGCTCGACGAACACCCCGATGGCATGCGTGAAGCTTGGCACAGTGAGGGCAGTCTTCCATTTCTTCTCAGAGGAAGAAATCGAGTGCGACATTGATCCGCGTGAAGTGAAGTCACAAGTAGAGCTGGATGCGGTTCTCGAATTTTTACAGGAGATCGGCGATACTGTTGGGAAGCCCGTGCTGCTCACGCCCGAAAATTTCCGGGAGTCTGAAATTCTGCGTTACGATCCGAGCCCGAAGACTTTCAAGTATACAGAAGCCAAGGAAGCTAACCAGATCATCACAGCACAACGCGCTTCGCGCGTGGCTGACTGATGGCGTTAACCAAAGAAATGAAAAAACTGATCTTAACTCTACTAGCCTTGTTCTCGGCCGTCGGCGCGATCCACGCCCAACCCACTGGCTTCAATACCGGAATGCCGTTTGGTCTCATTGGCCCCAAGGAGCTCGACCACTTGGAAGCATACGCAAAGAAAGAAGGCGTCGATTTGATGGGCGACATGAAGCGCGCCTACCAGAAGGATGAAGTGGCACTTGGGCGTGTGTTCGCGTTTTCGCTGAAATTCAAGAAGCTTGACCGCGACGCGAAAACCTACGGTCAGATTATTTACAGCAGCCTCCTGAATTTGGCCGGAACTTATGGCGTCGAGCGATACTCCCTTCTTGTGGCCGCCCAGCCGGAAGCAGTCAGACAGCGCATCCGAGATTTCATCTACTATGATGCGACTCAGGCGCCGAAAAAACACCGGAAAGAAGCAGAAGCCAGCGCTAGAAAGAGCGCGCCAATTCTTTTCCCAAGCGACTATGTCTTCGGAGCCGGCAATGCGATTTTCACGAAGGGCTAACCAGACGCCAGAGCCAACGGCCCGAGCGGCCGTGGCTCATCTCAATCGTTCGGCAAAACAAAAATTGATTTTCCGATCGTTCGGCATACCGTCATACGCATGGAAACCGTAACTATCTCGCCGAAATTTCAAATCGTTATACCACAGCGCATAAGAGAGGCTATGGGGCTTCGTTCTGGCGAAAAAGCCCGAATGTTAACCTTCCGAAACCGAATCGAAGTCATTCCTGTTCGTGATATCAAATCACTGCGCGGTTATTTAAAGGGAATCGATACTTCATTTGTTCGCGACGGCGACCGCGTATGAATGTTGTAGATTCATCTGCATGGCTCGCCTATTTCGCCGACGAGCCGACTGCTGACTTTTTCTCTCAGGCAATCGAAGACGCGGAATTATTGATAGTTCCTTCTGTTTGTATTTACGAAGTGTTTAAAGTTATTGTCCGAGAAAAAGGTGAAGATGATGCTTTTCTCGCAATCGCAGCAATGCAGCAGGGTAAGGTCGTAGATTTAGATGCGGATCTCGCTATTGAGGCCGCTGCCGTCGGAAATGATGAGAAATTGGCATTCGCTGATTCAATTATTTATACAATCACGCAGAAATATAATGCGACGCTCTGGACACAAGACGGACACTTTGCACAGAAGCCCGGAGTTCAATACATCGAAAAGAAAAAATCCTGAGCCGAACCAGGCCCTACAGCGATGAACCGCATTTTCACGGATTGTGCTCCGAGCAGGACACTCTGCTCCAACGCAGGTCATCGCTGAGCTTAAACGTTCGGCGAAATGAAAAACTTTCGGTCACTCATCTGGTCGCTGTTGCTCCCGAGCGCCGGGATTTTTTCCGGCTGCAACACGCACGCCAAATTTGAAGAGGTGAGTGCGGAGGTGCCATATCGCGCCTACATCGGGGCCGTGTATGCACTGGAAGTTCCCATGCACCTCTCGGGAGTGCATGCGCCGCCCAGCTACGGAAAGAGCGTCGACTACTACGTTATACATCCGACTTCGCCGAGTTGGAGCGGCCCGGAGCTGGTTACGCGTGATACCCTCCCCAAGGGCACCCAAATAGAAATCGCGTCGGTGCATCGATGCACAAATTGCATCTTCGACTCCGGGGATCGGCTCGAAGCAATCGTTCGCATGCCCCACAATCGGACTCAGTTTGACCGCCCGATCAAAATCCCGCTGAAATTCCTGAATTCACCTTACTCCCGGAAGAAAGCAAAGCAGCCGAACCAGCCGCCACAGCCAACCCGGGGCAAAGCCCCTCGAATCTGAGCTCAATCGTTCGGCAAAATCCAATGAACGCAGGCGCGATTGGTTTTCTCGTTTTGCTATCCTTAAGTGTTCTGGCAGCGCTGATTTTCCATTGGCGCATTAGAAATTATATGCGCGCTTCATGTGGAGCGGCGCTTGTAGCGACGATCGCGTTCCAGGCCGTAGGGTTTGTTTATCTCGGCCGCCTAGACGCGTTCTTTCTCGTAGCACTCGTGACCGGCGGTGTGCTAGGTCTGGCGGTCGCCTTCATCGTTGGCGTACCATTTCTCATTACACGTCGGAAGGCGAAGAATCCTCGTGCGCGGTAAGACGATTCGAGAGCAAAAAAGGGGGTGCGCCTTGCTTTTGCGGTCGTTGTGAAAGTCCGTTGATTTTTGCGTGAAGTAGCGCCCCAGCGGCTCAATCAAGCGCACGGCTCTCTGCGTCAAAATTGCAAAAAAACAGACCTCGCCCTGCCCGCCGTAAACATCCGGCACTCGCCAAACTTTAGCGGCTCCGTTTTGAATTCCACCGTCCCTTCCACGTCATGCCCACTCCTGCTCCTTCGCCCCTCTTCGATCTCACCGGCCGCGTCATCATCGTGACGGGCGCCACCGGCGTTCTCGCCGGCTCGGCCGCACGCTACCTCGTCGCCCAAGGTGCCCGCGTCGTCTTCCTCGGCCGCGACCAAACCAAGCTCGACGCCGCCCGCGCCGATTGCATCGGCCTGCCCGGTGAAGCCACCGCCTTCTCCGTCGATGTCTTGGACCGCACCGGCCTCGAAAACGTCCGCGCCGAAGTCGTCGCCCGTTTCGGCCGCATCGACGCCCTCATCAACGCCGCCGGCGGCAACCAACCCGGCGCCACCATCCCGCCCGACAAAACATTCTTCGATCTCGACCTCGCGGCCTACCGTCAGGTCCTCGCCCTCAACCTCGAGGGCACGGTCCTTCCGTCCCAAGTTTTCGCGCAGACCTTCGCCGCGCAGAAGCGGGGCAACATCATCAACTTTTCCTCGATGGCCGCCGAGCGCGCCATCTCCCGCGTCGTCGGCTACTCCAATGCCAAAGCCGCCGTGGACAACTTCACCCGCTGGCTCGCGGTCGAGTTCGCCGCCAAATACGGCGACGGCCTCCGCGTGAACGCCATCGCCCCCGGCTTCTTCATCGCCGATCAAAACCGCCGCCTGCTCCTCAACCCCGACGGCACCCCCACCGCCCGCGGGCAATCCGTGCTCAACCAAACGCCTTTCCGCCGCTTCGGCGACGCCGCCGAGCTTCACGGCGCACTCCACTTCCTCCTCGCCGATGCCTCCGCCTTCGTCACCGGCACCGTCCTCGCCGTCGACGGCGGCTTCTCGTGTTTCTCGGGCGTGTAACCTCGGCCGTCACCCCGCGCTCCGCCGTTCCCATGCCTCCGTCCGCCCCCAACCTCATGGCCGAGGCCATGCGCTGGTTCGGCCCCGGTGACAGCGTCACCCTCGCCGCCATCCGCCAGACCGGCGCCACCGAGGTCTTCACCTCTCTGCACGAGATCCCCTACGGCGAAGCCTGGCCCGCCGCCTTGATCGCCTCGCGCCAAGCCGAGATCGCCGCCGCCGGCCTCACGTGGCGCGTCGTCGAATCCGTCCCCGTTTCCGAAGCGATCAAAACCCGCACCGGCGACTTCGAGCGCCACCTCGAAAACTACCGCGTAACCCTCGAACGCCTCGGCACCGCCGGCATCCACGTCGTCGTTTATAACTTCATGCCCGTGCTCGACTGGGTGCGCACCGATCTCCGCCACGTCCTGCCCGACGGCACCGAGGCCCTGCTCTACGATCCGGCAAAATTCGCCGCCTTCGATCTGTTCGCCCTCGCCCGCCCTGGCGCCGCGGCCGACCACCCGCCCGCCGTCCGCGCCGCCGCAAAAAATTACTGGGATGCCCTCGACCTCACGGGCCGCGAAGCGCTCGTCCAGCAAACCCTCGACCTCTTTCCCGGCGTGCGCCTCGGCCTCACCCTCGATGGCCTCCGCGCGCTGCTCGCCCGCTACGCCGCCATCGACGTCGCCAAGCTCCGCGAGCACCTCCGGCTCTTCCTCGCCGCCGTCACCCCCGCGGCCACCGCCGCCGGCGTCCGCCTCGCGATCCACCCCGACGATCCCCCGTTCCCCGTCCTCGGCCTTCCGCGCATCGTCTCCACCGAGGCCGATCTCGCCGCCATCCTCGCGCTCGTCGACACGCCCGCCAACGGCCTGTGCTATTGCACCGGCTCCCTCGGGGCACGCCTCGACAACGACCTCCCCGGCATCGCCGCCCGCCTCGGCCCGCGCATCCACGCCGTCCACCTCCGCAGCGTGCAACACACGGCCGACGGCGTCTTCTACGAGGCCAACCACCTCGAAGGCTCGATGGATATGCCCGCAGTCGTCCGCGCCCTCCTCACCGAGCAGGCCGCCCGCCGCGCCGCCGCCCGCGCCGATTGGCAGCTCACGCTCCGCCCCGATCACAGCCACACCATGCTCGACGATCTCGCGAAGCCACCACCCGCCTGCCCCGGCTACTCGCTCATCGGCCGCCTCCGCGGCCTCGCCGAACTGCGCGGCCTCCAACTCGGCCTCTCCCGCAGCCTCGCCTGAAGTTTCTCCCGCGACGCCGCCCGACACCTTTCTCGACTTCGGATTAATTTGGCTCTGGTCTGCGCGGCTCGGTTCGTTTTCTTTGCCGAATCCCCATGCGTTTTCCCCGTCTGATCGTTCTGCTCGCCGCCCTCCTCGCACTCACCGGTTGCTCCGGTCAGCGGTCCGTCACCGTCATCAAGCTCGCGCACGGCCTCGACCAGTCCCACCCGGTCCATCTCGCGATGGCCTACTTCGGCGAACGTCTCGCCGCCAAAAGCGGCGGCACCATGCGCGTCGATCTTTACTCCGGCGCCCAGCTCGGCTCCGAGCGCGAGTGCGTCGAGCTCCTCCAGCTCGGTGGTCTCGGCATGACCAAGGTCTCCTCCTCGGGCCTCGAAGGGTTTGCCCCGGAGTTCCGCGTGTTCGGCCTGCCTTACCTGTTCCGCGACGATGCCCACCGCTGGGCCTCGCTCAACGGTCCCGTCGGCCAAGAGGTCCTGCTCTCCGCCGAGAAACGTTTTCTCCGCGGCCTTTGCTACTACGACGCCGGCACCCGTAATTTTTATACCGTCAACCGCCGCGTTGAAAAGCCCGCCGACCTCGCCGGCCTGAAAATCCGCATCCAAGAAAGCCAGATCGCCCTCCGCATGGTCCGCGCGCTCGGCGCCGCCGCCACCCCGATCGCCTTCGCCGAACTCTACACCGCCCTGCAACAGGGCGTCGTCGACGGCGCCGAAAACAACCCGCCCAGCTTTCACCTCTCCCGCCACTACGAGCTCTGCAAATACTACATCCTCGACGAACACACCGCCGTACCCGACGTCCTCCTGATCAGCACGCACCTTTGGAACAACTTCACCCCGCAGCAGAAAATCTGGGTCCAGGAAGCCGCTGACGAATCCGCCGTCAGGCAACGCGAGCTCTGGGGCGGTGCCACCGAGGCGGCCCTCGCCGCCGTGCGCAAGGCCGGCGTCGAAATCATCGCGCCCGACAAGGCCCCTTTCCGCGAACGCGTTGCCGCCATGCAGGCCGATGTCGCCCGCGAGCAACCCAAGATCGGCGCTCTCGCCCGCCGCATCGAGGAGGTCCGCCCATGAGCCGCGTCAAACTCATCCTCGACCGCACCCTCGCCGCCACCATCTGCCTCCTCATGGCCGCGATGGTCGTCAACGTCCTCTGGCAGGTCCTCACCCGCTTCATCCTCGCCACGCCCAGCTCCTACACCGAGGAGCTCGCCCGCTACATGATGATCTGGATCGGCCTGCTCGGCGGAGCCTACGGCGTCGGCCAAAAATCCCACCTCGCCCTCGACCTCATTTCGACCCGACTCACCGGCGCCCGCCAACGGGTCGTCGCGATCTTCATCGCCCTCACCGTGCTGGTCTTCGCGCTCGCCGTCCTGCTCGGCGGTGGCATCCGCCTCGTCTGGATATCGTTTGCCCTCGGCCAGACCTCCGGTGCCCTGCAAATCCCGCTCGGCTACGTGTATCTCGTCGTGCCGGTCTCCGGCGTCTGCGTCGTCTTCTATGCCGTCGGCTGGCTGCTCGAAGCCCGCTCCGGCCAATCCGCCGCCGCCGCCCAATCCGGCGCCCTCAACTGACATGAACGAAGCCCTCGTCCTCGCCCTCGTCTTCGTCGTCCTCCTGTTGGCCGGCGTCCCGATTGTCTTCACCATCGGGCTCGCCTCGCTGTGCGCCCTCGTCGTCAGCCTTGATCCTGCCGCGGCCGCCACCGTCATCGCCCAGCGCCTCGCCACCGGCCTCGACAGCTTTGCCCTGCTCGCGATCCCGTTCTTCATTCTCGCGGGCAACCTCATGAACCGCGGCGGCATCGCGCACCGGCTCATCGCTCTGGCCAAGGTCGTCGTTGGCCGGCTCCCCGGCGGCCTCGCCTACGTGAATGTCCTCGCGAACATGCTCTTCGGCGCGATCTCCGGTTCCGCCGCCGCCGCCGCCGCCGCCAACGGCGGTTTCATGGCTCCGCTCATGAAAAAAGAGGGCTTCGACAAAAACTTCTCCGCCGCCGTCAACATCTCCTCCGCCACCACCGGCCTGCTCATCCCGCCGAGCAACGTCATGGTCGTCTACTCCCTCGCCAGCGGCGGCGTCTCCATCGCCGCCCTCTTCGTCGCCGGCTACATCCCCGGCCTCATGCTCGGCCTCGGCCTCATGCTCGTCGCCGGTTTCATCGCGAAGAAAAATCGTTACCCCGTCGGCGAAAAAATCCCCCTCGGCGAAGCCGGCCGCATTTTCTGGGCCGCCCTCCCCAGCCTCGCCCTCATCGTCATCATCATGGGCGGTATCATCGGCGGCTGGTTCACGCCCACCGAGGCCAGCGCCGTCGCCGTGCTCTACACGTTTCTTTTGTCCGTCGTGATCTACCGCGAAATCAAGTGGAGCGAACTGCCCAAAATCTTCACCGACGCCGCCGCGACCACCGCTGTCGTGCTCGTCCTCATCGGCGCCTCGATGGCGATGTCGTGGGTCATGTCCTCCGCCGATATTCCGCAAAAGATCTCCGCCTCCCTCCTCGCGCTTACCTCGGACAAGATCGTGCTGCTCCTCGTCATCAACCTGATCCTCCTGATCGTCGGCACGTTCATGGACATGACGCCCGCCGTGCTGATCTTCACCCCGATCTTTTTGCCCGTCGTGGCCCAGTTCGGCGTCGATCCCGTCCACTTCGGGCTCATCATGATCTTCAACCTGTGCATCGGCCTCTGCACTCCGCCCGTCGGCACCGTGCTCTTCATCGGCTGCGGCGTGGCCAAGACCAGTATCGGCGCGGTGATCCGGCCGCTCCTGCCGTTCTTCGCGATGATGGTTTTCGTGCTCTTGCTCGTAACGTTTATCCCGGCGCTCTCCCTTTGGCTCCCCCGCCTGTTTAAGCTCCTTTGAGCGAAATTTCTACAGGGTCACACCGCCCCGACCTTGATCCCCGGTAGCAAAACCTTTCCGCCACCCGGCGCGTTCGCGTGATTGCGAAATGCGCGTGGTCTTGCTAGCGTTTTTTTAATGCCCCCCGTCCCGCTTCGATTCACGCGTCTGCTCGCCCTCGTCGCGCTGCTCGCCGCTCCCGCTCTCCCTGCCGCCGAGATCGATTTCAGCCGCGACATCCAACCCATCCTCGCGGAAAACTGCTACCACTGCCACGGCCCCGACGCCCCCGCCCGCAAAGGTAAACTCCGCCTCGACGTCCGCGACGCCGCCCTCGCCCCCGCCGGTTCCGGCTACGCTTCGATCGTCCCCGGCAATCCCGCAGAGAGCGAACTCATCGCCCGCATTTTCTCCACCGATCCCGAGGAGGTCATGCCCTCGCACGACTCAAACCGCAAACTCACCGCCGACCAAAAGGATCTTTTAAAGCGCTGGGTCGCCGAGGGCGCCAAATGGGGCGTGCACTGGGCCTTCGTCCCCCCGGTCCGCCCGGAAATTCCGGCTCCGATCTCCCAGCCCTCAACTCTCAACGCTCAGCTTTCGGCCAATCCCATCGACGCCTTCATCCGCGCCCGGCTCGCCCGCGAGAAAACCCCGCTCTCGCCTTCACCCGAAGCCCCGCCCGCCGCTCTCATCCGCCGCGTAAGCCTCGACCTCACCGGCGTCCCGCCCACCCCCGCCGAAGTCGAAGCCTTCGTCGCCGCCTCAATCGAAAATCGAGAATCCGCATTCGAGAATCTGGTGGACCGCCTGCTCGCCTCCCCGCGTTTCGGCGAGCGCTGGGCGTGGGAATGGCTCGATCTCGCCCGCTACTCCGACACCAACGGCTTTCAGGGCGACCCCGAGCGCACCATGTGGCCGTGGCGCGATTGGGTCGTGAACGCCCTCAACGCGAACCTGCCTTACGACCGTTTCACCGTCGAGCAACTCGCCGGCGATCTCATCCCCGACGCAACCCAGGCGCAAAAAATCGCGAGCGGTTTTCACCGCAACAACATGTTCAACGGCGAGGGCGGCCGCATCATCGAGGAAACGCGCGTCGAAAACGTCTTCGACCGCGTCGAGACCACGGCGACCGTCTGGCTCGGCCTCACCTTCAATTGCACCCGTTGCCACGACCATAAATTCGACCCGCTCAAACAAACCGACTACTTCGCCCTCTACGATATCTTCAACCAGATGTCCGAAACCGGCGCCGGCGCCGGCGGCGGCAAGCTCCCACCCACCCTCGATCTCACCAGCGAAGCCGAGCGCCAGGCCGTCTCCGCCGCGGCCGCCAAAATCCTCGCCGTCACCAACGAGATCGACGCCTACGAGCAGCAGAAATACCCGCGCCCCGAGGGGAAACTCCTCTCCGAATCCCCGGAGGCCCTTAAGTTTCCCGGCAATCTTTTCGCCACCCACGCCAAGGTCGCGCCCGGTCGCCGCGATCTCAACGGCCTCCTCGAGGCGCTCCCGTATTTCCGCGACACCGCGCCCGACCCCACCTACGTGACCTTGCTCCAACGTCACATCGCGGCCGTCCGCGCCCGCGACGCTGCCCAATCCTCGGTCACGAAGGTCATGATCATGGACCAAATCGAGAAGCTCCGTGACACGGTCGTCCTCACCCGCGGCAACTACGAGGCCAAGACCGACGTCCGCGTCGAGGGCCATGTCCCGGAGATTTTCCGCTCGGCCACCGACGGACCGCCCCGGCGCATGAACCGCCTCGATCTCGCGCACTGGCTCGTTTCCCCCAGCAATCCCCTGGCCGCGCGGACCGAAATGAACCGCATGTGGCAGGCCTATTTCGGTACCGGCCTCGTGAAAACTGCCGAAGATTTCGGCGTCCAAGCCGAACATCCCTCGCACCCGGAACTGCTCGATTGGCTCGCCACCGAGTTCGTCGCCCGCGGTTGGGACCTGAAGGCCATGCACCGCCTCATCGTCACCAGCGCCACCTACCGCCAATCCTCCCGCGCCACCGCCGCCGCTCACGAGCGAGACCCTGAAAACCGCCTGCTCGCCCGCGGCCCGCGCCATCGCCTCCCTTCGTGGATGCTGCGCGACCAAGCCCTCGCCGCCGCCGGTCTGCTCGTCGAAAAGATGGGTGGCCCCGGCGTCAAACCCTACCAGCCCCTCGGCATCTGGGAAGAGGCCACGTTCGGCAAGAAGAGCTATCTGCAAGACCCGGGCGACGCTCTCTACCGCCGCAGTCTCTACGTGTTTTGGCGCCGCATCGTCGGCCCCACCACGTTCTTCGACGTCAGTCCCCGCCAAGTTTGCAGCGTTAAAAATAGCCGCACCAACACCCCGCTTCACGCCCTCGTCACCCTCAACGATCCCGCTTACGTCGAAGCGGCTCGCGTGATGGCGCAGCGCATTCTGGCTGCTCCCGCCGCCGACGACGCCACCCGCCTCGACCACGCTTTCCGCCTCGCCACGGCCCGACCCGCCGTCCCCGCCGAGCGCACCACCCTCACTCGCCGCCTCGGCAAACTCCGGGCCGATTTCACCGCCGATCCCGCCGCCGCCCAAGCCCTCGCCGCTGCCGGCGAATTCCAGCGCGCCGCCGATCTCCCGACGCCCGAGCACGCGGCCTGGACCACCCTCTGCCTCATCGTCCTCAACCTCGACGAAACCCTCTCCAAAGAATGAAGTAGGCCGGGTCTTTGACCCGCCCTCGGCCCACCACTCGCCACCAAGGGTGGGTCAAAGACCCCGCCCTACCCACCCTCGCCTCTTTCAAGCCATGAACCCTTTCCGCGAAAGCCACGCTCTCCACACCCGCCGCCAATTCTTCGGCCGCAGCGCCCTCGGTCTCGGCACCGCCGCGCTCGGCGGGCTCCTCGGCCGCGACGGCTTCGCCGCGCCACCCCCCGTCTCCTCACGCCGCGCCGTGCCCGGTCTCCCCGAGCTCCCGCACTTCGCGCCCAAGGCCAAACGCGTCATCTACCTTTTCCAAAACGGCGCTCCGTCCCACGTCGATCTCTTCGACTACAAACCCAAACTCCGCGAGTGGCACGGTAAGCAGATCCCCGACGAGCTCGCCGGCGGCAAACGCTTCTCGACCATGACGGGCAACCAGCCCGCCCGCCCGGTCCTCGGCGAGATCACGAACTTCGCCCAACACGGTAAATCCGGCGCCTGGGTCTCCGATTTTCTTCCGCAGATCGCTTCCATCTCCGACGACCTCTGCTACGTGAAGTCGCTCCACACGGAATCCGTGAACCACGCGCCCGGTATCACGTATTTTCTCACCGGCTCCGAACAAGCGGGCCGCCCCTCGATGGGCGCATGGCTCAGCTACGGCCTCGGCAGCGAGACCGAGGAACTTCCCGCCTACGTCGTCATGACCTCCCGCGACAAAGAGGCCAGCTGCGGCCAAATCTTCTATGATTTCTACTGGGGCAGCGGTTTTCTCCCCACGAAATATCAAGGCGTCGCCTTCCGCGGCGCCGGCGATCCCGTGCTCTATTTGTCGAACCCCGCAGGCCTCAGCCGCAAGGTTCGCCGCGACATGTTGGACGACCTCGCGCACCTCAACGAAATCAAACGCGACGACTTCGGCGACCCCGAGATCACCACCCGCATCGCCCAGTACGAAATGGCCTACAAGATGCAGGCCAGCGTCCCGGAACTGACCGATTTCTCCCAAGAATCCGAAGCCACGCTCGCGATGTACGGCCCCGAGGTCCGCCGTCAAGGTAGCTACGCCTACAACTGCCTCATGGCCCGCCGTCTCGCCGAGCGCGGCGTGCGCTTCATCCAAGTCATGCACGCCGGCTGGGACCAGCACCGCAACCTGAACACCCAACTCAAGATCCAGTGTCAGGACACCGATGCCCCCTCCGCCGCACTCATCCGCGACCTTAAACAACGCGGCCTCCTCGACGACACGCTCGTCATCTGGGGCGGGGAATTCGGCCGCACGCCGTTTCTCCAGGGCAAAATCGAAGACACCAAAGGCTGGGGCCGCGACCACCACCCGTATGCGTTCACTAAGTTCATGGCCGGCGGCGGCGTGAAGCCCGGCATCAGCTACGGCGCGACCGACGAATTTGGTTTCAACGCCGTGGACAAACGCGTCCATGTCCACGATTTCCAAGCGACGATTTTGCACCAACTCGGCCTCAACCACGAGAAGCTCACCTACAAATTCCAAGGCCGCCAATTCCGCCTCACCGACGTCCACGGCCACGTGGTCAAAGACATCCTCGCGTAAGCGAACTTTACAGTTGTGGAGTTGTTGTGGGGCGCGCTTTACCCTCGCCGCCCCAAGCGTCAATCCGGCTTGGCCGTCAGACGCAGCAGCCGATCAATCCAATATCCTGGGCGCCGCTTGAAATGCGCGAAGGCGAGAACCAAGACGTGATCCGGCTCCTCGACATAAATCACCGCATAGGGAAACCGTGCCCCAAAGTGCCTCCGCGCTGGCGCCCAGAAAATTCGAAAAACGCCCGGGGTGGCGCAGACCTCCTGC